>QNDG01000012.1 GCA_003645915.1 Candidatus Zhuqueibacterota bacterium
AAAAAGAAGAATCAGGAGTTGTCATTGATATTGATAGTAATGGCAATGGCAATGATGATAAGGATAAAGAATTTATACAATTTTAAAACGGACAAAAATTGATAATTAAACATTGTCTTTAATTTTAATGGAGAAATTATTATGAATTTTGAAGGGCTTAGTAAACTCAACCAATACCTTACGTTCAGGTTGGATAAGGAGACTTATGCCTTTGATATTGCTACAGTACAGTCAGTACTGGATTTTGATAAAATAACAAAAGTACCTAAAACACCTGACTTTATGCGTGGTGTAATCAACTTGCGTGGTAGTGTTGTACCCATTGTTGACATGAAGAAAAAATTTGGGATGGGTTGTATAGAAAAAACAGTCGACACATGTATAATTATTGTCGAAGTTGAATTAGATGGAGATTTTACTGTTCTTGGCTGTTTAGTAGATTCTGTAAATGAAGTAATAGACCTTCTCCCTGAGGATATTGAGCCTGCCCCTAAAATAGGAACACGGCTAAATACGGAATTTATCACTGGAATGGGCAAAAATGAAGAAGGATTTATAATTCTACTTAACCTGAATAAAATCTTTTCTGCTGATGAACTTACTATAGTTCAGGAAGCTGGCGGTTCAGATAAAAAGAAAGAGGAAAAAGAAAACAAAGTAGAAGCAGTTGCTGAAACAACTTAATCGGAATTAAGCACAAGGGGCTATCAAAAAAACACTTTTAAGATGTTAAAAACTTAGCAGGACTGAAAAAACTTAATCTGAAAAAATATTTTCAAGATAGCCCCTGAACATCAAATTTAAAACAGATAGCTGGTTGTATATCTCTAATATAGTATAAGTTTAACAGTCAGAGGAAAAGGATCTATATAAGTAGAGATTAAAAGAAACTAATAGGATGAATTAATTATACAACTACATATATAGAGAAATGTTAAAACTTTTACTTAGGAGAATATCCCGGTTTTTATGATCAGACATACAGACAGAGTAAAACATGTAATTAGGCAGAATTCATAACTGGAAAAAATTGGTACATGACACTGAACCATGTGTAACCAAAGAATTATTTTATAAACAATAGAGTATTTACAATGTATAAAGCCAAAACTACAATAATTAGAGATGTTGTACTTTCTGAAAATATTTTTAAAAAATTAGGGAGTTTTATCCAATCTGAGTGTGGAATTAAAATGCCTCCAGGAAAAAGATTGATGGTTCAAAGCAGGCTAATGAAGAGACTCCGTGCTCTGGAGATAAGCTCCTTTGAAGAGTACTGGGCATTTATTCAGAGTACAGAAGGTAAAGATGAAGTTATAAACCTAATAAATGCTGTTTCTACTAACAAAACTGATTTCTTCAGAGAACCAGACCATTTTAAATATCTGATTGACACTGTCCTCCCAGAGCTCATTAAAAACCGGCCATCAGAAATACGGGAGCCTTTTAAATTCTGGAGTGCAGGCTGTTCTACAGGGGAAGAACCCTACACTTTAGCAATGGTACTAAGTGATTTTGCAGAAAAAAACAGAAGTTTTAAATTTAAAATACTTGCTACAGACATATCAACTAAAGTAATAGAACATGGTCGTATTGCCATATACAGTAAAGAACGAATAGACCCAATACCAATGAAGATGAAACAGAAGTATTTGTTAAAAAGTAAAGACCCGGCAAAAAAAGTTGTACGTATAATTCCGGAGTTAAGGTCAAAAGTGATATTCCGGAGACTAAACTTTCTTGATAATTTTCGACTAAAAGAAAAAGTTGAAGTTATTTTTTGCAGGAATGTAGTAATCTATTTTGATAGAGATATACAAAAAAAATTAGTTGAGAAATTTTATGAACAGCTTGTCCCTGGTGGTTTTCTCTTTATGGGGCATTCTGAAACAATAAATGGTCTTAACACCAAGTTTAGAACTGTTGCTCCAACTGTTTATCAAAAATAAAATCACTCAACATGAGAAATAGATGGGTGATAATATAAAGAATAAAATGTTCATTTGAACTTACCAGTCATTAACGAATACGGTGATGATATGAACAAAAAAATAAGAGTATTGGTTGTCGATGATTCAGCAGTTGTACGTCAGATGCTGAGTGATCTGATCAATTCCGATCCAGAACTGGAAGTAATTGCTGTTGCATCTGACCCCTATTTTGCTGTGCAAAAAATTAAAAAAGAATGTCCCGATGTAATCACTTTGGATGTGGAAATGCCCAGGATGGATGGCATTACTTTTCTAAAGAAAATTATGTCACAACATCCAATACCAGTAGTTATGGTTTCCAGTCTGACTGGTGATGGTACAGATACTGCACTTCAGGCCATGAGGTATGGAGCTGTAGATATTATTACTAAACCCCAAATTGGTATCAAAGGGTTTTTTGAAGAATCGAAAATACACATTTGTGATACAATAAAGGCCGCTTCCCATGCGAATTTGAAGAAACTTGTAAAAGTACAAAAAATAGTGCCTAAACTCTCGGCTGATGCTGTAATACCAGCGATAACAGGCCACGCAATGGCCAAGACAACTGAAAAGGTGATTGTTGTTGGTGCGTCAACAGGTGGAACAGAAGCATTACGTGTCTTTCTACAAGCAATGCCAATGGATTCGCCAGGTATAGTTATAGTTCAGCATATGCCTGAAAAATTCACTAAATCTTTTGCTGAAAGACTGGACAGCCTTTGTGCCATCACTGTTAAAGAAGCTGAAAACGGCAACAGTGTCCTTCGCGGACACGCCTTGATTGCGCCTGGGAATAAACATATGCTGTTAAAAAGGAGTGGTGCCCGTTACTATGTTGAAGTTAAAGACGGACCGCTAGTGAACCGACACCGTCCCTCAGTTGATGTGCTTTTCAGGTCAGCAGCCAGATATGGCGGGAAGAATGTAATTGGTATAATTATGACAGGTATGGGTGATGATGGTGCTAAAGGCATGTTAGAGATGAAAGAGGCAGGTGCATATAATTTTGCTCAAGATGAACAATCATGCATTGTTTTTGGCATGCCAAAAGAGGCAATAGCAGCAGGTGGTGTTGATAAAATTGTGTCTCTTGAGTCAATTGCATCCCATGTTATCAAAAGAGCTAAAAGTTAAGGCTTTCGGAGGTTTAAAATGCAACATATTAGTGATGATTTCTTACTTCAGGAATTGAAACGGAGATTTGAGGAAAACAACAGAACAATCGCTGAACTGAATGAAGTAAAAGAAAAACTCCTGATTATAAACCAAAAATTATCCGATTCAGAAGCATTAAAGAGTAATTTTCTTTCCAATATAAGAAATGAAATTAATAATCCTCTTACAGCAATTCTGGGTATTGCCCAATATCTAATGGGAAACAATAAAATTGATACTAAAACTGTAAGTGAGATGACCAGGATGATCTATGCTGAAGCATTTAATCTGGATTTTCAATTAAGAACAATATTTGCTGCTGCAGAAATAGAAGCAGGAGAAGTCTATCTTCACATTTCCAAAGTGGATATTACAGAGCTGATTTTAAGAACTGTTCAAAGTTTTAAACATATTGCTTTAAAAAAGCAAGTAGAAATAAAGTGTGATATTAATTTACCTGAACAACAAGGGCAGCCCTTTTTATTTACAACAGATTCTGAAAAAATACATTTGATATTTTCAAATCTTTTAAGCAATGCCATTGAGTATGGACAAACCAGTGATAAAATAGACATCAAGGTCAGGCTGCAGAATAACAATCTTTGTATTTCTGTTAAGGATTACGGAATAGGTATTGATAAAGCAGACCATGAAAAGATTTTTGACCGCTTTGTGCAGCTCGATCATGGACTAACCAAAGCACACCAAGGACACGGCTTGGGGTTATCTGTTGTAAAAAATACAATTGAATTTTTAGAAGGCACGTTAACTCTGGAAAGTGAAAAAAATAAAGGCTGCCATTTCCTTGTTTCCATTCCAGAAGCGCAAGCTTTAGATAACGATGAGAGTTTTTCCCTGGATGCTAATGAAGAATTATTTTAAAAAACAAAATGCCTTTAATTAAAGAACATTATCTTTATGGGGGGGCAATTTTTGCTGATCCACATCCTTATATTGTATCAACTGTATTGGGATCATGTGTGGCTGTGTGCCTCTACGACCCAGTAAACCGAATGGGTGGTATTAACCATTATCAGCTTGATTTGTGGAATGGTACAGGGCTTGCATCACCAAAGTTTGGGAATATTGCTATTCAAAAACTTTTTGAAAAAATGTTAAAAATGGGATCAAGGCAGTCTGATCTTCAAGCTAAAATATTTGGAGGTGCTTCTGTAATTGGCAACTCTCAAAATTTATTCCAAATTGGAGAAAGAAATTGTGAGATTGCATTCAGTATGTTGAAAGAGCTAAATATTCCTATAATTGCTTCTGATGTTGGTGGTAATCATGGTCGAAAAATAAAATTCAACACTGAAACGGGTATTGTACTGATGAAATATGTCAATAAAAAATAATCTATCTTACAGAGCTATAACACTAAAACAAAATAAAATCTCCTGTTCGAGAATTGGTATTGCCTTACAGTACAGGAAGACTAATTTTAAAGACAGTTTCTCCTGGCCTGCTCTGAACCTTGATTTCTCCCGAGTAACTTTTAACTATGCGTTCAACTATTGTAAGCCCAAGTCCCAGGCCGAATTCTATACCTTTTTCTTTGGTTGTAACATCCGGCTGCCAGATTTTGGGAAGTAATTCCTTGGGGATACCAGGTCCGTTATCTGCTATATCAACGACAATTTGTTTCCCTGAATAGGATGAAGATATTTTTATCTTCCTCTTTTTATACTCCTCCTGTGACATACTTTCAATACCATTTTTAACTATATTAAGCCATACCTGAACAAGTTCTCCCCTGTTAGCACTGATATTCGGAAGCGGAGTTAGATTTAATTTTACATCAATTTCTCTGAGAGGGCTGCTTAAAAGTGAAAGAGCTTGACTTATTGTTTCATTGACATCAACGTCGCTTCTTCGCGATATTTTCTTTTCCGCAAGAGCCCTTACAGATTTAACAACATGAGCTGCATGCCTTGCTGCAATACCTACATCGTAAAAAGCAGCTCCAATTTCCCAGAATTTCAGGGCTTCTGTTATTTCTCCCTTGTCCATGATTGTATCTTCCGGAATTCTTTCTATGGCAAGACTTGTTTGTGCCAATTTCTCTGCAATATTTTCATCTACAGCATATTTTGCTGCTATATCCTTTGCTCTTTCTCTTACCTGTCTTGAAGAAAATTTTCTTCCGTTTTCAGCCCCGTTTTTATAAAAGCTTAGATACTGTTTTTCATGCCTTTCTAACATCTCTGCCATTATGTTTTTAACCCATGCACTGTTTCTTTCAAGTACTGCTATTGCATTATTTAGCTCATGAGCAATACCTGCAGCCATCTGCCCAAGAGAAGCAAGCCTCTCGCTATCCTTTAGTTTTTTTAATGCCACTTCTTTCTCAACAGATATCTCCAACTCATGCTTTTGTCTTTGCAGAAGGTTTTCAACTACTATTGGCATAAACTTTTCAAAAAGTTTTTCTCCCCCTTTATCAATCCCCTTTTTAAATTTTTCATCAATGTATGTTATAATACTATCCTGTTCCGCTACCACTGTCGCAGAACTTTTAAATCTCCCTGAAAAAAAACTGTAAAGACCCAGAAATTGATTCTCCGAAACCCTGAAAAGTTCTTTTCTTGCTCCATTATGTTCTACAAATCCAATAAACAATCCTTTTTTGATATAAAAAAGCTTATCATTAAAATCTCCCTGCTTTAGTAAAGTACTGCCTCTCTTTACCTGAACAGTTCTGGAGCTGTCATTAAAATACTGTTTAATTAGTGAACTTAACTTTTCAGCCATGACATCCTCTTTTAAAGAAAAATGCCGTTTTCAAAGTAAAATTTTTTTACTCCTGAAAACGGCACCTAACTATTAAACATGCTATTGATTATACATATTTTTCCAAAAGTTCTTCTACTGTTACTTTTTGATTGTCCTCAACGCTTACAGCATCTTCAATCTGCTTATTCAGATTATCTTCAAGTGTCGGTTTTTGTACTTTGTAAAATATTCCTGTATAAAGTTTAGTATCATCATAAGCCAGCTGCATTGCCTTTAATTTATCCGAAGGGTCATGATTCTCCGGTATAGGTTTTATGAGATCTCTGACAGTATCATAACCAAGAACCGGAAATGTAACGCACGGAGACATAACATTAATAACTGAAAAACCCTTATGATTAATTGCCTCTTTTAATATCTCAACCATCTCTTTCATCTGAAGACTTGAAATACGTGCAATAAAAGATGTATCATATGCAAGAAGCATTGCAATTGCATTTAAAGGTTCTTCATAAACTCCATAAGGTGATGTCTTCGTTCTCTTATCAATTGGCGTTGTTGGTGAAGACTGGCCTTTTGTTAATCCGTAAATTCTGTTATCAATCAAAATATAAGTTAAGTCAACATTTTTTCTGGCGGCATGTGGTATGTGGCCGCCACCTATTCCAAGACCGTCTCCGTCGCCACCAACACAAAGAACCGTTAAATCCGGCCGTGCCGCTTTTGCACCAAGAGCAGTAGGTACTGCTCTCCCATGAGTTCCGTGAAGCGAATAGGTATTCATGTAATGTGAGAACCTTCCTGAACAACCGATTCCTGATACAGTTACAATATTTTCAGGTTCTATTTCCAGTTCGGACAGTGCCTTTTGTAAAGATTTAAGTATTGCGTAATTACCACATCCCGGACACCAAACCGGTTTTATGGCGCTTTTATAATTCTGTGATGTGTTCTTCATCGGTAATCCTCGCTACTTTTTCAATTACAGCCATTATCTCTCTTGAAGAGATTGGTGAACCTTCACATTTATGAAGTTCAATCGGGTGTACACCGAATTTTGCCTTAATAAAATGTGCAAACTGACCAGTATAATTCTCTTCAACAACAATAATCTGTTTTAATCCTACAAGAAAATGCCTTATCTGCTTTTCCGGCAAAGGAGATATCTCTTTAGGATGAAGATGTCTTACCATAATTCCTTTTTCTTCTGCAAGATACCTTGCCTCTCTTATTGCACCTTCTGTTGAGCCCCATCCGATTATTCCTATTTCAGAATCAACAGATCCGTAAAATTCAGGTGGATTCTGATCAAATGCTTTTGATAAATACTTGAGTTTTTTAAATCTCTTTCTTGTCATTTCAAGATGGTTTTTAGGGCTGTAATCTGCTTTTCCAACTTCATTGTGCGCAAGTCCGGTTGCCACATACTGGCCGCCTTCCATACCAGGGACAGAAACAGGACTTACACCTGTTTCCGTAAATTTGAACCTTTTATAACCTTCTAATTCCTCTTTTTCCGGAATAACTCTTGTTACAATTTCCATCCTTTCAGCAGAGGGGATCAAGGAACTTCTTAATACATTGTCTTTAAAAATCTCCACAATATGGCTGAAATCAGGAATCTTTACAGTTGCTTTTCTGTATCCAATAGACTGATCTGTAAGGAGAATAACAGGCATCTGGTATTTCTCGGCAATATTAAAAGCACGTATTGTCTGATAAAAACAATCCTCAACACTTGTTGGAGCTAAAATACACCTTGGAGATTCTCCTGCTGTACCGTAGATTGCAAATTTCAAATCAGACTGTTCTGTTTTTGTGGGAAGTCCTGTACTGGGCCCGCCTCTCTGAACATCAACAATAACCATTGGCAGCTCAAGCATAGAAGCAAGATTAAGCTGTTCACCCATAAGCTGCAATCCAGGACCGGAAGTAGGTGTTATCACCTTTTCTCCGGCAAAGGAGGCTCCTATCAGAGCAGAAATTGATGCGATCTCATCTTCCATCTGAATTGCTCTTCCACCAACCTTAGGCATTAATTTTGTCAGAGTTTCAAAAATAGGAGTTGCAGGTGTAATAGGGTATCCTGCAACAAATCTACACCCTGCTGCAATTGCTCCCAGCGCTACTGCCTCATTACCGGAAAGCATCATATAAGTTGGCTTTTCATTTTCTGTTTTAAGATGAAACTTCTTCTCAATGCTCTGTTTTTCACCTTCCACATAACCTTTTTCAAGTGCAGACATGTTTTTCTCAATTACACTGGTTCCCTTACTGCCATACCTGTCTTTAATCAATTTTTGCAAAACAGATTTGGATATGTTAAAAAGGCTTCCCAACATTCCAAGAGCAACTACATTTTTACCAAGATCATACCCTGTTGCCTCATTTGCGAGTTTTGTTAATTGTACAGGAAAGAAAACTGCATCCAAAGATTCGTCAACTTCCACAGCGTCAGGATCATAAATTATCATCCCGCCTTTCTTGAGATCTGAAATAGTATTATCGTATGCTTCCTGATTAAAAACAACAAGATAATCTACTTCACTTCCCATGGAATAAATTGTCCAATCCCTTACTCGTATCTGAATCATAGAGAAACCGCCCCGCATTTCCGCAGGATACGTGATATAGGTAAAAACGTGAAACTCTGTTCTTGCCGCAGCTTTTGCAAAAAGCTCACCGCAGCTTATTACTCCGTCGCCGCCTTCGCCGCCGATACGGACCGTAAAATCTACATCGCTTTTAAATTCTTTTTTTTCCATCCTTCCATTCCCGGTTTAATAGATGATTTTTAATTTTTACTTCTGCCTTTTGCATACAAGTAACAAAAGACACATATACTCAAAAACAGAACAAGGCTGATTAATTGTCCTGTTATTGATTCAAAATAATGTTTATGTCCGCTTAATACATAAACAACCTTACCTGTCTCTGCAAGAACCTGTTTTGCATAGTTCGCACCTACAGAAATAAATCTGATTGGTTTGCCTATCTCATTTAAATTAAGCAGCGCACCTACAACGCCCATAAGAGCTCCGCCTGCAATAAAACCTGAAGCAATTAATGTGCCACGTTCTTTAGGACTTGCACCTGTTTTATCTTTTCTTTTTTTCGATTCTTTTATAACCAGCCAGGATACAATTCCCCCAACCAGTAAAGGCATGTTTATCTGAATCGGCAGATACATTCCAAGTGCAAAGGCAAGTGGCGGGACTCCTGCCATTTCAAGTAAAATTGCTATTAAAGCACCAAGAGCATAAAGAACATATGGTATCTGTGATTTTATCATCAATGATTTGATAATAACTGCCATTAAATTTCCCTGCGGTGCTGCAATTGCAGGATTTGGAACTCCGCCTTCAAGTATGCTTCCGCCAATAGTAAATCCGTATGCTTTGTGTATTAAAAGAATTGCCAGTGATACTGATAAGGCAGATACAACAACACCGAGGAACTTCCACCTCTGCTGGTTCCTTGGTGTACTTCCAAGCCAGTATCCGATTTTTAAATCTGTCACAAAGGCTCCTGATGTTGCAAGCGCTGTACAAACTACACATCCCATTATCAACGCTACAGTCATACCCACTTTGCCATTAAGTCCTATTGCAATTAAAATAACTGATGAAATTATTAAAGTAATCAAAGTCATACCTGAAACAGGATTAACTCCAACAATCGCTGTAGCTCTTGCAGCAACGGGTGTAAAAAGAAAACTCAGTACTGCAACAATAAGAAGTCCTACTCCTGCTATTTTTAATGCAAACCCAACACTACCTGCAGGCTGGGCAAAAATCCAGAAAGCAACAAAAATAAATAACAAAGTAACAAGAATAAGTATAATAACATTCTTTATATTAATATCAAGATTTGTCCTTGGTATTTCGCCTTCTGATGCTTTTCTTCCGTGCATAATCTCTTTAAAACCAATTGAAAAAGATGAGACTATAATCTTTCCCATTTTCCCGATACCAATAAACCCGGCCATTGCAATTGCACCGATTCCTATTTTCTGAACATATTCCGAAAATATCTGCACTTCATTCATCTGCCCTATTGGTATTGAGCCTGGTGGTAAAACTGAAGGAATGTGCTGTCCAAAATAGTAAACAAGAGGCACAAAAACAAGAAACGATAAAATTGAACCGGCAGAAATAATTGAAGCATATTTTATTCCAATAATATAACCCAAACCGAACAGCGCTGCTGTTCCGTCAATCTTAAACACCATACGTGCTTTTGCAGCTACGGCTGCTCCAACCTTTCCGAATAAAACATCTGTTCTCAGTTGCTTTGGCCATACATGCATTGCTTCCACAAAAAAATCATAGATACCGCCTATAAGCATTGAAACTACAAGTACTTTGGCCGATTTTCCACCCGATTCTCCTGTGGCAAGAATTTCAGTTGTTGCGGTTGCTTCAGGGAAAGGAAGTTTACCATGCTCTTCAACGCAAAAATACTTTCTTAAAGGTATTAAAAACAATATTCCAAGAAATCCTCCCAGAGTTCCGGCCACAAAAGTATGTAAAATAGTAATCCTTAATCCCAGTATATACAAAGCCGGAAGAGTAAAAATTGCTCCTGCAACAACAACACCGGATGCTGCGCCAATTGATTGAATAATAACATTTTCCAGAATAGTATTCTTTCTTGCAAACATGCCTGACATTCCAACGGCAAGAATCGCTATAGGTATTGCTGCTTCAAACACCTGTCCTGCAACAAGCCCCAGGTAACAGGCTGAAAAAGAAAAAAGTACTGCCATAATAACCCCTGTAATCACAGAACGGGCTGTTATCTCCAAAGGTGCTTTATCTGCGGAAATAAAAGGTATGTATTTTTCGCCATCCTTTAATTCTCGATATGCATTTTCCGGTAATACTTTTTTACTTTCTGCCATATCTCCCTCCGATTTTAATTGTAAAAAAGCGTCCTAATCATACAATCTGATACAGACGCTTTTGATACTTAATCCCGGCAAAACCGCTCAAAAATACTACTTCTATTTTTTCTAAAAAGGTTTCCATGACCCTTCTTTAATCCAAATAATTCAGACACCCATTTTAATGAAATATAAGGTTTATGTCAAGGGAAATCTATATTTTTTTACATTTTAAGTCTCTTTTTTCTGTATATTTTTACCTGTTCCATAAATATTTCCAAATCACTCTCCAAGTCTGTCTGTACACCGTCAAAATAGAATATTTTTATAGGAAATTTTTTACATGCCTTGCTTATATCAGGATAAACAACTTCTGTTACAATACCATTCATACAAGTAAACGGGCTTATATCAATAACACCGTCACATCCCTCCTTAAAAAATGAAATAGC
>QNDG01000013.1 GCA_003645915.1 Candidatus Zhuqueibacterota bacterium
CCGGTCGGTTCTCTCCGAACTTCATCTGCCCTGCAAATTTAAGCATTTCAATCTCAGCAGGATCAAATCCCATTACACTGCTTGCAACATTATCTAATGCAACACCGTCTGTACTTGCAAAAATCAATCCTACATCTCTTGCATCGCCTGTGGAAGGTCCGTTACCCTGCATACCAAGGATACCGTCCATAATGTGGAGATCTGCATTTATTACATTGTAAAGAACAGCAAGCATCCTGCTGAAAGATGTGGGATGAGGGAATAATTTATGAAAATCGGTTTTCTGAAATCCGGGAAGAGTACCGAACAGGTTTTTTACTGCTCCTGTATAAAGAGTTAAACCGTGGGTTTTAAACTTAGGAAGATTTATTACAACATCAGCATCAATAACAGGTTTTGCTATATGAAAAACTATATCTTCAAACTCTCTCCTGTACGTACCTGCTGTTTCAAAATTTACAAGTTTTGCTCCTATGCGCTCTGCAACCTCTTTGTATCCTGTGTTTACCCAGTACCTTTTAATACCCTTGACAGCTCCTGCAGGACTGTCTCCTATCCACACATCTGCTCCTGCTTTTTGTGCTTCCAAAGCTACTGCTTCAATAAATTTTGGATGAGTGGTAATACCCCTTTCAGGCTCCTTTGCAGAAAGCATATTGGGTTTTAGCAGGACTTTCTGGCCTTTTTTTACAAATTTTTCAATTCCGCCGATTAATTCAATAGCCTTGTTTACTTGCTTAACAAGAACTTCATTCTGATAGGAAGAACATTCAACAACTGCAACATCTGTCATATTCACACCTTTATAAACATCATTCCGGATAACTGTTTAACATATCCTTTTAATTCCATTGACAATAAAACCGAAAGAGCATTTGATATATTTGTCCCTGTTGTTTCTGTTATGGAATCAATATGCATTGGCTCATAATTCATCACATCCCATAAAGCTTTCTCTTTTTCAGAAAGCGGACTTCTGATTTCTTCCTCTGTAAGGGACTGTTTATTCTGTATCCACCCGGGTATTTCCATAAAAACCTGGGACACGTCTTCAACTAGCACAGCTCCCTGTCTTATCAGATAGTGGGTTCCCTTTGTTCTTTTATTGTAAATTGATCCGGGTACTGCAAACACTTCCCGTCCCTGATCAATACTTGTTTGCGCTGTAATCAATGCTCCGCTTTTCATGCCTGCTTCAATTACAATTGTTCCGTACGAAAGACCGCTTATTATTCTGTTTCTTCTCGGAAAATTATGAGCAAGAGGTTCAGTGCCAAAAGGAAGTTCCGATACCATTACCCCATGTTCTTCAATCCTGGATTTTAAGTTTTTATTTTCAGGCGGATAAACAATATCAAGACCGCAGCCAACAACAGCTATTGTGCTGCCTCCTGCTTCAATTGCACTTTTATGAGCCGCAGAATCAACACCTCTTGCCATCCCGCTTACAACTGTAACACCATTTTCCGCCAGACCTCCGGCAAAATACCCTGCAGTTTTTAATCCGTAATCAGAAGCAAGCCTTGTGCCCACAATTGCAATTGTTTTATTATTTAATATAGAAAAATTTCCTTTAATAAACAACAGAGGCGGAGCATCATAAATTTCTTTTAGTAAATTCGGATACTCTTTATCATAATACGAAATGATCCTTACACCCAGTTTTTCAGCTTGTTCAAGCTGTTTTTGCGCAAATTTATCAAGCTCAATAATACTTTTTTTTATATAAATTAAATGCTTTTTTGAAATCAGTTCATCGGTCTTAGTTTCATTACTGTCAAGCAGCTCGTTTAAGGATTTAAACTGTTGCATAATCTTAAGTATTGATACATAACCAAGCCCCTGAATCTGATACAGAGCTAATATTTCCCGTACATTATCCATTTTCCCCCTCAAAAAGTTTTACACCTATTTCTCTAATTAATTCTTTGATTCCTCTTCCTGTTACAGAGGAAATTATCAAAGGCTCCAGCCCGTCTATCCTGTCAGGCAAAACTGAAGGACCTTCAATTAAATCTCCCTTTGTTATAACGCAAATTTTAGGTTTTTCATCAAGTCCGTGCCCGAATTCCTTTAATTCTTTCATTAATACATTGTATTCACTTAATATATCTGCGCTCTGTGAGCTAAGCATTATTACAAGAATTTTAGTTCTCTCAATATGCCTTAAAAACCTGTCCCCAAGCCCTTTACCAAGATGAGCGCCTTTTATCAACCCCGGTATATCTGCAATGACAAATGATTTATAATCGTAATATTTAACAATTCCGAGATTCGGCACAATTGTTGTAAATGGATAATCTGAAATTTTTGGCCTGGCTGCCGAGACCTTTGAAAGAAGAGTGGATTTCCCTGCATTGGGAAGACCTACAAGGCCCACGTCTGCCAGCAGTTTCAATTCCAGTTTTAATGTTTTTTCTTCTCCTGCTGTTCCCTGTCTGGCATAATCCGGTGTTCTTTTAGAAGGCGTCGCAAAATGGGAGTTACCCCATCCGCCTCTGCCTCCCTTTGCAGCGATAAAAATTTCTTCGTTTTCTTTTAAATCTCCTATTATTCTTCCTGTTTCATAATCAATTACAAGGGTGCCCTTTGGTACATTGATAATAATATCCTTACCATTCCTCCCATGCATTTTCTTACCTCTACCCTGTTTGCCGCTTTCCGCCTTGTACATTTTTTTATGTTTTAAATCAAACAAAGTAGAGATGTTATTATCAACTTTCAATATAACGCTTCCACCATTGCCGCCATCTCCGCCGTCTGGCCCGCCCTTTGCCACATACTTCTCTCTGCGGAAACTGACACAACCGTCACCCCCTCTTCCACCCTTAACCTTGATTACAATTTCGTCTATAAAATCCATATGCTCCCACACAATATAAAAAAGGCAGTGAAATACTCACCGCCTTTTTGAATATACTTTACACACTAACTATTTTAACTTGAAGATAACTGGTACCGAGACCCAAACTTTAACAGGCATATCCCTCTGCATTGCAGGTTTCCACTTTACAGCCATAATGGCATTGATTGCAGCTTCATCACATCCGTTTGGACCTAATGACTGTGCTACTTTTGTTCTTTTTACAACACCATTTTCATCAACAAGTGCCTGAATTACAACACGTCCTTCAATGCCCGCCTTTTTGGCAATTTCCGGATATACAAGCTTTCTCTGAATAGCTGCGTATCCTCCGATTGGTGAAGGAGGCTCATCATACGGCACAAATAAAGGAACATCATCATCATCTGACTCCGGTGGTGGCGGTGGCGGTGGCGCCTCGTCATCAATATCCCATTCAGTATCATCTATAGTTGCATCATCAGGTAAATCTTCATCTTCTGATGCAATAGGTACTGTAGGTCTTGTAGGTGCCGGAGCAGTTTTCTCCTGCTGAGTTTGGGGTATCTCTTCAACCTGTATTGTATCAAATTTTACTTCTCTCTTGACACTTTTAACTTTCAGTTTTTTATATCCCTGAAGTAAAAGAATGTGTATTGCAAGAGAGAGTACCAGTCCAAGCTGGATAACTCGCTTATACTGAGCCCTTAAATCACATTTCGGACTTTTTTTAATTATACTCATGCTTTTTCACCCCCCCCTTATTCACCGTATTTGGAACAGTAATTAACACGAAGCGCATCAGCTTCTCTTAACTGCTGCTGTATATCGGTGACTATGCCCATTTTTACGTTTTTGTCTAACTTTAATGATACGATGAGCTTGGGGTTCGCTTTACGTTTCTGATACATTAATAATGCTATATCTTTTACACGTACAAGCTTATCGTCAATAGAAATCTCACCCTGTACATTTGCATAAATATTTGTAACATTCTTCTTTGCCTCGAGCTTTTCTATTCTTTTGGCCCTTGGCAACTCAACCGGTAATCCGGAAAACTGACGGAATACAGTTGTTACCATAAAAAAGAGCAAGAGCATGAAAACAATATCAGGCATAGAAGCAGTGGGGATCTCAGTACTGACTTTGGTTTTCTTTTTAAATTCCATGAATCCTATCTCCCACACATTATTGTTCAGGCTCTGCGATTGAAATCTTTGTCGCTTCTGCCATTTTAACCTGGTCAAGGACCTTAATATAAACCTGATAAGGTGTCTGTCTGTCTGTTTTTATAGAGACAATCAGTTTGTCATTTTCAGCAAGTCTGCGTTTAATAATATCCCTTATTGCAGAAACAGGTGTCTCTTTTTCATCAATTGCAACTTCTCCTGCTGCATTGATAAGAATACTTGCAATATTCTTTTTGGGAATCGGTTTTGATTCGCCCTTTGGAGGCAGACCAAGCTGAAGACCCTTATCAAGATCCAGGCTGGTTGTTACCAGAAAGAAGCAAAGAAGAAGAAAAGCTATGTCTGCCATAGAACTTGTAGGTATGGCAACTTCGCGCTCTTTTTTCTTTTCGAGCAGCATGTTATTACCTCCTCCCTCTCTGCTTATTTATTCTCCACTTCAGCAAGATGATCAACCAGTTCTACTGAAGACTCTTCCATGTCAATAACAAGTGCATCAATTCTGGAAATAAAGTAGTTATGGAAAAGCTGAAGAATGATTGCAGTAACCAGACCAAAAAGAGTAGTTAAAAGAGCAACTGAAATACCGTCTGCCACGATTGAAGGAGAAATATCATTTGCATTCTTAATATCATCAAATGCGCCGATCATACCAGCAACAGTTCCTGTAAATCCAAGCATAGGAGCAATTGTGATAAATGTAGAAAGCCAGATCATACCTTTCTCAAGAAAAGCCATTTCAATTGTTCCTGCATTTGCAATAGCTTTTTCAACATGCTCAATACCTCTTCCCGCTCTGCTTAAACCAGCATGAAAAACAGAAGCAACCGGTCCTTTTGTATTCTGGCAAATATCAAGGGCCTTTTTAGTATCGCCCTTACCCAAAGCTGCCATAATATCATTTAAGAATTGTCTTGTGTTAACACCTGCGCGGGTCAGAGAAATAAAACGTTCAATGCTGATTGCAACACCAACTACCAAACAGAAAAGTATGGGCCACATAAACAGCCCGCCTCTAACAAAAAGCTCTACCATTTCCTATTACCCTCCTAAATTGTAGAATGGATTAATTATGCTTTAAACATATTAAAACACTTGTTTAGTCTAACCATTATAACCAATCTTAGACAAAAAGTCAACACTTTTTTACTCAAACTTAATAAAATGTAAATACTATAACCTGTCTGCAACAGCTTGTGCAACTTCTATGGTTGTATTTGTCCCGCCCATGTCATATGTTCTTACTTTTCCTTCTTCAATAACATGTGCTATAGCCTGCTCAAGCCTGTCTGCCATTTCTTTTTCACCAAGATAAGAAAGCATCATTTTAACGGAAAGAAGCATAGCCGTTGGATTAACTTTATACTGCCCTGCATACTTTGGAGCAGAACCGTGTGTAGGCTCAAAAACAGCATAATTATCACCTATATTACCACTGCATGCAAAACCAAGACCCCCTACAAGCTGGGCACTTAAATCCGACAGAATATCTCCGAACATATTGCCTGACACAAGTACTCCGTAATTCTGTGGGTTCTTCACCAGCCACATACACATTGCGTCAATATTTGTTTCCCACAAATCGATTCCCGGATAATCTTTTGCAATCTTCCTGGCCTCTCTTACCATAAGACCAGAAGTTTCCCGAATTACATTTGGCTTTTCAACAACTGTAACTGTCTTATATCCGTGTTTTTTTGCATATTCAAAGGCGCTTGTAACAATATTCCGACATGCTTTACGAGTGTATATTCTGGTTGATAATGCCATATCCTCAAGAGGAGTGTCTTTAAATTTCTTTGCCTTGGGATGCAGCTCCAGAAGAGTATTCATCAATTTGTGCGGTACAGGATGAAATTCTATCCCCGCATACAGACCTTCTGTGTTTTCTCTGAAAATAACAAGATCTATATCATCACGGTAGTTTAAGGGATTGCCCTTATATGCCTTGCACGGCCTCAGATTTGTGCGGAGATTAAACTCCTGCCTGAGTCTAACGATAGGGCTGAAATATGTAAGCCCCTTGTTCTGAAGTTCAGGAGACAGCTCTTTTACAGCCTCTTCTTTGGGTTTTGAAGTGATAGCACCAAAAAGAGCACAATCTGTTTTTTTAAGAAGATCCACAGTCCGCTGAGGAAGGGGATCACCTTCGGATTTCCAGAACTCCCATCCTATATCCCCGTTAATATACTCAGCATCAAGCTGCAGCTTATCAAGTACGATCTGCGCAGCTTCCATAACATCATTGCCTACACCATCTCCCGGCAGTAATGCTATTTTGTACTTTGCCATACACTTTCCTTTCTGTTACAATGATAACTCAATGGAAAATTTATGCATATCATGCCACTGATTTGAATAGGGCATGTATGAATAATTAATCAGGTACCTTTGCCAGCTTAATCCGGCACCTGCGGAAAATCCATAAATTTCACTTCCGGATCTGTATCCTGCTCTTATAAAAAGAAACTTATTTATATCCAGCTCAAAACCTGATTTAACACAGAAATCTTCTTCCTTATCATATACAAAATCCGCAGTAATAAGTGCGTTTTGACCCATACATTTAAACGGAAGAGAAAAACCTGCAGCAGTAAAAACAGGAAGCTCAACCCGTTCCAGGTTCAGGGTTGACATTTTTCCTATGTTCTGCACTGTGAATCCGAAAATCAAGGGCATTTTCTCCGGTTTCCACATTAAGCCCAGATCAAAACCAAAACCAGCGGATTCATGAATAAATATCTTGGTGTAAAATCCCTTTAAAGTAACTCCCGCGCTTAAATTATCTCTGATCCTTCTTGAATATGAAACCCCTGCACTTGCCTCATAAAAAGAAAAAGTGGAAATAGGTTCTTCGCTCGGCACTGTTCTGTACTGAATATCACCTATACTTGAAAAAAGGCCGAATATACCGAACCCGCTTTTGTTGTTTCCTGTTCCATACGAGGCAAAGGCTCCTGACAAATTACCAACCCATTTGTATGATGAAAAAACAAAAGAAGAACCGTTTTTTAACGAAAGTGCAGCAGCATTATAAAAACCTGCTGCAGCTCCTCTCGCTGCGGCAGAACCTGCTCCGCCCATTGCGCTTATTCTTGCTCCTCCGCCAAGCCATAAAGATGAAAAGCCTCCTCCGTAAAGGGATCTGGTTAAAAGGATAACAAGGAGACCTGAAATAATTTTTTTATTCATTTTAAATCCCGGTTAATTATCCATATCTTCGGGTGATAAAGGTTTTTATTAATCCGGTAATTTCCCCAATTGCATTACATTGTTTTGTCAGAACATAAATGTAACAGACACAACATGCTGATTATCCGGACCCACTGGATCGGACACAAAAGCATAATCAATACCCGCATTAAACTTATCCACGTTCCAGTAAAATCCAGCTCCGAATGTAATATTGCTTCTGTAAAGACCTGCTCTTAAAGCGAACTTGTCAGCCGGAAAGAGTTCCGTACCAAAACTGACAGTACCGGACATGTAATTGATTTTTTCATAATTCAAATAAACAGTAATCAAATTATTATACAGACTCATGCCTGCGCCTGCATTTACAGACAAGGGGAACTTGTCTGTTTTCTGGGTTCCTTTTTCCCAGATTGACTGGGTATTCCATGAATAACGCGAGTTAATATCCTTTATAACAATACCTGCAAATAAATTCGGCAGAGGCACAGCCATAATACCAAAATCAAACCCCAGGCCTTTTGCAGAGACAGTACCGTCATCGGAAAGATGCGGGAAATTATAACTTAGTATTTTTGCTGTTATTCCAAACGCGATTCTTGGTGTAATTGAGTGGGCAAATGAAAAATAGAAACAATTTTCAGAAGCCGAATAAGTATCTGTGTGCTCTCCGTTGGTATCCCTTCCGTCAATATTGTTAATTCCCGCGCCAATCCATCCGATTCCAAAACCGGCATTCCTTACCCCATTGGGAGCCAATGATTGTGCATATCCGACAAAACTTATACTTCTGTCTAATGAAAGAGATGCAAGGGAAGCAGTAGCTCTTCTTGTACTCACAAAAACTATTCCTGCGGGATTATAATAAGCTACAGAACCGTCACCAAAAAAAACCGCAGATCCGCCTCCGGAGGCCAAAGCTCTTGCGCCCAGTCCCATGCGCAGAAAACTTCCTGCATATCCGCCTCTGCCTGTTTCACCTGAAGATATCCCAGCCAAAACAAGAGTAAGCACTGCAATATTTTTAATAAATCTTTTTAAATCCATATTAAGTTCTGTTCTCAATTTATAAAGGAACACCATTTTTTAATCAACAACCATTACCTTGCCCCAGAAAGTGCCTTTGCCCTGTATATCCACCGAATAAAAATATACTCCGTTTGCCACAACATCTCCCACCTCATTTTTCCCGTTCCAGGTTTCGGAAAAATCTCCTTCTGCAACTCTGTATTTATCCTGAGCAACAACCTTAACAAGGTTCATGCTGAAATCATAAACCTTAACAGTAATATATGAAGGGGTTGTAATATGGTATTGAAATCTTACATGTCCCTCTCCGTTTATTCTATTATGTCTGAATGGGGAAAAAGGATTAGGATAAGCGTAAGTTTCAGGTTCGGAATCAAACGATGTACTCTTAAAGGCTCTGAATACTTTCCATGTGACCCCGTTATCAAATGAATATCCAAGGCCGTCATTTGTACCGAGCCAGATACCGCCTGCATTTGAAATATCAATAGAATAAAATTCTTCGGTAAAAAGTCCTTCTCCTGTTTCAAAATCTGTTATATCCGGGAATACAGCCCAGTGTTCTCCGTAGTCAGAACTTTTAAACAGACCGCTGTTTGTAACCACATAAACATCATTTCCGTAAAATGCAAAATTGTGTGCAAATTCTCCCTGCAGACATACGTGCCATGTAAGCCCGCCGTCTTTGGTAAATGACACTGCTCTGTATTCATCCTGATCCACAGCTTCAACAGTAGCTGCCCATACAACAGGTCCTCTGTCGGTTTTTTGCAAAGCAAGAGCAACAACAAAATTACCTGATATCCCTTTCCCCTGATTCTGATGATTAAAAGTAACCCAGGTTTTACCGCCATCATCGGATTTATGGACACCTCCTGCCGTACCCACCCAAAGACTTTTACCGTCATACATGCATGAAAATACTCTGTGAGTGTAATACTTGGTAGGGCTGAATGGATTTCCGTCAACAGTAACAACCTTCCATGTTTTCCCCATATCAGAAGATTTTCTTAGACCGCCTGCAAAACTTGCAATCCATACCAGAGAATCCGAAATTGCTATGTCATAAGTGGGATTGTTTATTTCTGTTGTTGTAGGAGAGTATTCAGTTACATCTGCAGAATCAATTGGCTGCGAAATCCATGTCCATGTATTTCCGTTGTCCGCCGACCAGGCAAGCCCTCCTCCTGCAATCAAACTTCCCAGAGCAGTTAAAGTATCAAAAGCTGTTGCCACCCACACTGTATCTCCTGAAACAGCAATTGCAGATACAGAACCTCTGCCTATTCCGTCTTTTTCAGAAAAAATCTGCCAGCTTTGTCCGTTATCATTTGTTCTGCATAAATAATTTGTGCCAATCCAGACTGAGTTTCTGCTGACTGCAACATCATTAATAACATTCCCGGAAAGAACACTGCTGTTTTCTGAAGTTAAAGAAAACGATTTTCTGATAATCTGTGCATTCAGATTAATCGTAAAAAATACTGATAGCAATATACATATCTTATTTTTCATCTACTCTACTACTGTTATATTGTGAACAAGAGGCTCGCTTTCAAGCCCGCTTCTGTCTTTTGCTTTAAAAGTGAACTCATAAACGCCTGTATCGTTCTGTGATGAAATTGTTACTGCAAGAGAAAAAATTCCATCACCTGCAGTCTCATCACCTGACTCACCATTATCATACATATCAAAAATATTGTCGATCTCAGTGCCGTCCGGCCGTTTTACTGTGAACCACACCTTGGTTACATCCCTCAGGCCTTCTTCATCATTAACAGTAATTTTTAATGTGAACGGCGTTGAATCTGATCTGGACAAAGAATCCGGCGCTATAAGTTCTGAAAGAACCGGAGCATGATTTTCAGTGTTAAAATAGATACTTTTTACTAACGGCCAGCTTTCAAGCCCGCAGCTGTCTTTTGCTGTAAATCTTAAGGAGTAAATACCAGGACCTGCAGAATTGCTCTTTAAATCAATTACCCCCGTAAAAACAGAATCATTAGGCAAAGCTTCCTTCTGAAGGGTGAACACCTTTTCCGGTTCTGTTGTCTGCGGTATATACAACGCACAATAAACAGAACAAACATCAGCTGTTCCCTGAGGATCCCATACTTTTACTCTGACTAACAAAGAATCCGCCTGCTCTGCAGAAACTGTATCCTGAACAGTTACACTGACTATTTGAGGAGCCAGATTTTGTACTTCGTTTACAACATTTAATGTATCTGAAAAAACAGGACATTTGTTTTCTTCTTTATCAAAAGCAGTAAAATAAATATAATATTCTCCGGGAACTCCGCTAAAAATTCCGGGATCTAAAACAGCTGTATATTTTCCGTCTCCGTGTACTATGTCACCGTTATCTCCGGTATCGTAACATGTGCCTTTTCCTATACTCTTATCCTCATTCGAAGTGAAAACTTCATATTCTATACTTTTAATATCGCTTCTGCCCTGAGGATCGTTTGCATATACTGTAATCAGTTGAGGCGCCTGCGCATTCAGATAAATTTTCAGGGGAATATCAACTCTTGATATGTACGGAAGTACTGAATCTGTATTCACGCCAAATTTTACTTCACACGAAGTAAAAATTAAAATTAATATGAGCATAATTGAAGGAAAAATGTTTTTAGAAATTTTAGCAGGCATAAAAATAAAACAAACCTCTTTGGTTGATTGTTTCAGGGTAGAAAGTATTAATACTGATTATAAATGTCAAGACAAATCTTTTTGTCTCTCGCAACGGGCGCAAAGAACTCAAAGAAAAAAACAAAAACAGTATAGAGGTATAAAGGTATAAGGCGGAGGTGTTTTGCCGGCATCGGGAAATTTCCGCACATGACGGTACCAACGGGGGGTGTCATTCCCGTCCCGATTTTCTTTAAAAAATATAATAATCAGAATCG
>QNDG01000014.1 GCA_003645915.1 Candidatus Zhuqueibacterota bacterium
AAATGTTCCATCTTCAGTTTCTTTTTCATTATCAGAATATTCTTCTGAGTGCCATGTACCGTCTTCGTTTATGGTTATATGAAGGTATTCTCCCTGTCCAGGACTTTCTGTTGAGTCAATAAGTACAATACCTTGTATTTTCATCACAAAGTGGCTACTAAGCCAGTTCCATGTGCCGTAAATTGCATCAATACCGGCATTTGTGCTGCTTTTATCACAACTGGTGACTGTTAAACCTGTGATAATAAGAACGACAATAAATACTGCCATTTGTTTTGATAATTTCATACTTTTCTCCTTTGATTGTTTGATTAACAGTTTAATCTTTATTGATTACTGAGATCCAGTTCAAGATTCAGTGCTGATAGTGACTTGTAAATATCGTATAAAAAAAGAATGAATGAGACAATTAAAAAGAAAATACACAAAGTAAAAAGTGAAATTATTAATATTTGACCTTCAACAGTTAATAAAGCAGTAAAAAAAATAGTAATAATCATAAGTGATGCTAAAAGACCACTAAGGGATATAAAAGTTATTGCAAGTCTTATTATCTTTGCTCTTTTCCATAAAATGTGGAGTTGGGCATGAATCTTAATGCTATCGCTTTTTTTGTTGTTTTTTAATTCGGAAGAAAGAATTCTTGCCCGGTCAATTGCTCTTCCAAGCCGGTTTGTCATGGTAAGCAAAAAAAGACCTAGTCCGGAGATAAGAATTACAGGACCTATTGCAGTTTGAAGAGTATGTATCAGGTTGGCTGATGTGTTAATCACCATAATAAATATGAAAAGTCCGCCTATAATTTATTTGATTTTTTTGCATGTTATAATATATTAAAATACAACTGAAAAATCAACAAGAAAATATTTTAGAGTTATTTACTTTGTAGTATGTTTTGTTTGGTTTTGCCGGTTTTTTGGATACGTTTAAAGTATTAATGTTTTTTCTGAAAAAAAATCATTATAATCACAATAATTTTTAT
Source organism: Candidatus Zhuqueibacterota bacterium (assembly GCA_003645915.1). Lineage (GTDB taxonomy): Bacteria > Zhuqueibacterota > QNDG01 > QNDG01 > QNDG01 > QNDG01. Next base: position 983 of record QNDG01000014.1, read on the forward strand.
TTCTGGCCGTTTACTTACTGGAGATTGCCTATGAAAAAGGAAATTGAAGACTCAAAACTGGTTAGTTTATATATTTCCGGCGACCGGAAGTCATTTACGATTTTATATGAAAGATACGAGAGGCCTCTTTTTTCGTATGTTTATAAAATGCTTAATAATAGGGAAGACGCAGAAGAGGTTTTCCAAAAAACATGGATGAAAGTGATTGAGAAATTGAAATATTATAATGAAAAAGGAAAATTTTCGTCTTGGTTGTTCAGTATAGCCCATAACTGTACAATTGATATGTTAAGAAAAACAAGCAGAAAAAGAGAAAATCTGTCTGTTACGGAAATTGATTTTAAGATTTCTGCATCAGATAAAAATCCTGAAGAGATTCTTGTTATGGATGAACAAAAGAAAAGATTAAAAAAAGTTATTGAATATCTACCGGAAGAACAAAGGGAAACAGTAATGATGCGTGTATATGGGGATTTATCTTTTAAAGAAATAGCTAAGATACAGAAAGTATCTTTAAATACTGTTCTTGGCAGAATGCACTATGCTGTAAAAAAAATAAAAAAAGAGTTAGGGGTAGTTAGTAATGAAATGTGAAAAATTTCAAGATCAGATGTTTCTCCTTTTTACAGGAGAAGGTAGTCATTTAAAACAGAAAAGACTTTTAAGGCATCTGCAAGATTGCAGTAAGTGTCAAAAGGTTTACAACGATACTCTTTTTGTGATGGATATTGTTAATACCAATGAAGATTTAAAACCTTCGGATTTTATACGGGAAAGAATATTTGAAGTATCCCGAAATGCAGAGTATAGAGGGAAAAGTTATTCAAAAACGGTTAATATTAAAAATCGTTGGATATTTAAACCTGTGTTGCCTGTAGCAAGTGCCGTCATTATTTTGATGGTTATTTTAACATCTGTTTTCAGGCCTTTTATTAAGCATAAGTCTGATTTCGCCTGGGATGATAATTTTATAGCTCAGGTTGAAAATTTAAACGATGAATTAACAAGATTGGAACATAGTAGAGATATTATAGATGTAGATGGAAATGATGAAAACCAAATATCAATTTTATCCAATGATTTTGAGTTTATAAGAAGAAAAATAATTGAAATGGAAATTACTAATTAATTACAGGAGGTTTACCGTGAAAAAAAGTTATTCATTTATTTTTGTATTGATGTTTGTATTTGCATATAATTGCTTTACACAGACATCAGCAACTTTACCGAATAATCGTTATCAGAGAAAAGAGAAATTAAGAAATATCCAGATAACTCCTGAGCAAGAGGCTAAGATTTTTGAATATCTCAGGCAGAACTTTCCAGAGACAGTGGACAGGCTTGAAAAACTTAAGATAACAAACCCTGCTATGTATAAAAACCAGTTAGTAAAAATATATAAAGAAATTACATATGTAGAGAGGATTAAAAACAATGATCCGGAACGATATCAGGAGATTCTTAAAGAAAAGAAACTAAATGCCAAGAGTCTTGAACTTGCAAAAAAATACAAAGAAACTGACGATGAGCAGGAAAAATTAAAAATAAAGAAGGACCTGGAAGAGTTGCTTTATCAATTGTTTGATTACAGGCAGAAAAACAGAGAATTTGAAATTCAAAGACTTGAGAAAAAGCTGGCAGAATTAAAAGCTGCAAACATAAAACGAAATGAAAATAAAAAGATTATTATAGAAAAAAGACTTAAACAGCTGATTGGCGAAAAAGATTACTTAAATTGGTGATAATTTTAAATTAATTAAATTTCGAGGTACTGCCCGGAAGGAGCAGTACCTCTTATTTTTATATTTTAGGTAAGCTTTGTAAAACAGAGATCGACTCTTTTATTTTTTCATCAGGAAGAGGGTAGTTTACCAGTTTCCCGGATAAATAAGATTCATAACCGGTAAGATCCATTAAACCATGTCCGCTCCAATTAAAAAGAATAACTTTTTCTTTACCTTCTTCTCTTGCCTTGTTTGCTTCTTCAATTGATGCCGCAATTGCATGGCTGGTTTCCGGTGCAGGAATAAAGCCTTCTGTTCTTGCCCATGTAACAGCTGCTTTGTAACAATCAAGCTGGTCCAATGCTTTTGGTTTTATTAGACCGTCAACAATTGCCTGGCTTACAAGAGGAGCCATGCCATGATACCTCAGGCCTCCTGCATGAATTGGTGGTGGCACAAAAGCGTGCCCCAGAGTATACATTGGCAGTAACGGTGTTTTTTGAGCGGTATCTCCAAAATCATATGAATAAGGTGCCTTTGTCATAGTTGGACAGGATGTGGGTTCAACAGGTATTACAACAATTTCATCACCTGCAATCTTATCTGCGAGAAAAGGAAAGGAAAGACCTGCAAAATTACTTCCACCACCTGCGCATCCTATGATTACATCCGCTTTTTTCTCTCCTGCAAGTTTAAGCTGTTTTTTTGCTTCAAGGCCTATAATTGTCTGATGAAGCATAACATGATTGAGTACGCTTCCGAGAGAATATTTGGTTTTTCCAGTTTTATCTGATATTGCCATCTCAATTGCTTCACTTATCGCCATTCCAAGACTCCCCGGGGTGTCAGGATCCTCTGATAGAAATTTTTTACCGGATTCTGTAAGATTACTGGGGCTTGGAATACATTCGGCACCCCAGGTCTGCATCATAAGTCTTCTGAATGGTTTCTGATCAAAGCTTATTCTTACCATAAACACTTTAAGATCTATACCAAAGAATGTACATGCAAAGCTTAAAGCACTGCCCCATTGTCCGGCACCGGTTTCAGTGGTAATTTTTTTTATTCCGAACTCGGAATTATAATACGCCTGGGGAACAGCAGTGTTTGGTTTATGGCTGCCAGGAGGGCTTACTCCTTCATGTTTATAATAAATTTTTGCAGGGGTTTTAAGATATTCTTCAAGTCGTCTTGCTCTATACAGAGGACTTGGTCTCCAGAGAGAAAGAATCTCAAGAACTTTTTCAGGAATATCAATCCACCTTTCAGTTGAAACTTCCTGCTCAATCAGATTCATGGGGAATATTTTAGAAAGCATTTCAGGGCTAACCGGTTTCCCGTCAGGCCCAAGGGGTGGGGGAACAGGGTTTGGAAGATCTGCAGAAAGATTATACCATTGTCGTGGAAGTTCTTTTTCTGTCAGAGTGTACTTTGTTTGTTCCATTGGTAATCCTCCGTTTTTTTGTTATAAAAAAAGCCCGCTGAATTTTGCAGCGGGCGTAAGATGATTATTATTAAATTATTAATATCTCTATGTCTGTATTAAAGCACCACTGCACAACAATATATATTTCTGCCAAAGCCACCAGAAGTGGTTATCAGAAAAAGAATTGATGTGAGTGGTTAAGGTTATATTCATTTTGTTTCCTGTGTTAATGTTTGAGTATTATAATAATTTTAATTGAGATTGTCAACTGAAAATTTGTTTTTTATATCAAATTTTATGATTTTCAGAAAAATTTAATAAGGAAAGATATTTTACCATGTGTTCATGAAATTAGTTTTTATAAGATGCTTTCCATTGATTTATCTCTTTTCTTTTGTGCAAAACGTGCTACAATAATACTAATCTCATAAAGGATTAAAAGGGGGAATGCAATTAACAGCTGGCTCATAGGATCAGGTGGTGTTATTACAGCAGCAAAGATAAAAACAAGAACAATACCGTATTTTCTGTATTTGCGCATAAAATCAGGTGTTAAAACACCTATTCTTGCAAGGAAAAAAGAAAGGACAGGAAGCTCGAAAATAAGCCCGGAGAGAATTATCAAACGGAGGACGAATCCGATGTATTCGGTAATATTTATTGTTGCTTTTATAGATTCAGTACCCATGCTGAAAAGAAAAGGAAGAACAACAGGTATTAATATTTTATAAGCAAAGAAAGCTCCGAAAAGAAAGCAAAAAGTCGTAAAAAGTATAGTTGGCAGAAAAAACCCTTTTTCCTTTGGGAGGAGTCCCGGAGAGACAAACATCCATAGCTGAAAGAGGAGAACGGGCAATGAAATGATAATGCCTGCAGCTAGTGCTATCTCCATTCGGACAACAAGCATTCCTGCAGGCTTTAAAAAGATAAGTTTTGCTGGATTTTCCAGACCATCATTGGGAAGGGTTAAAAAATTAAGTAGTGTTCCTGTAAAAGGAAAGGATCCGAGTGTAAAAATAACAGTTGAAAGAAGACCTATGAGGATTCTTCTTCTCAGCTCTTCAAGATGTTCCAGAAAAGGCATCTCTTTTGAGTCGGATCCTTTTGTATTAGTCATAAAAAATAACAAAATTTAAAATGAAAGCCCCGAAAAACCCAAAAATGCAAGGGACATACACCCTGCAATTATAAATGCAATTGGTACGCCTCGCATTGCTTTGGGAAGATTAGCAAGTTCAATTCTTTCCCTTAAACCTGCCATAAGAATTAGGGCGAGTGTAAATCCGGCGCCTGACATAAATCCGTTTACAAGGCTTTCAATAAATGAATAATTATTGTCTATATTTAACAGTGACACACCCAGTACAGCACAGTTTGTTGTAATGAGAGGAAGATAAATACCAAGGGATTGATAAAGAGTCGGACTTATCTTCTGAATAACCATTTCAACAAATTGTACAAGAGCTGCAATAATTAAAATGAAAGATATTGTACGCAGATATGTCAGATCAGGCGGCGCGCCTTTACCTTTTAAAAATACCATAAAAAGAATATTTTGTGTAGTAGGGGCAAGAAAATATGTGTAAATGAGCCACGTTGCAACAGAAGCAAATGTCATTACAAAAATTACTGCCATTCCCATTCCAAGCGCTGAATCCAATTGTTTGGAAACTCCGATATAGGGGCAAAGACCGAGAAATTTGGCCAATACAATATTTGATATAAAAATTGATCCTATAGAAATCAGCAAAAGTGACTGTAATCCATGATACTCCTCAATAATTATGAAGATACTGATGTTTTTCTGTCTAACCAGTTTAAAAATGCTATAATAAATCCAATTGTAAAAAATGCACCCGGATTTAAAATCATAAGAAGAGCCGGCTTGAACGAAGATCCGAAAACAGGCATTCCGAGCCATGTCCCGTTACCAAGAATTTCTCTGAAAGTGGAGATAGTAATAAGTGCAAGAGTAAAACCAATTCCCATTCCAAGTCCGTCAATAAGAGAAAAGAAAACATTGTTTTTGCTAGCAAATGCTTCTGCTCTACCGAGTATAATACAATTGACAACAATAAGAGGAATAAAAATACCAAGTGATTTGTGCAGATCAGGGAAAAATCCCGCCATAATCAGGTCAACAATAGTAACAAAAGTGGCAATCACAGTAATGTAAACAGGTATTCTTATTTTAGAAGGAACAAATTTCCTGATCAGAGAAACAACGAAATTTGAGCTGATAAGAACAAAAGTGGCTGCTCCACCCATACCGATTGCATTGTTAACTGAGGATGTTACTGCAAGGGTAGGGCATAATCCAAGCATAAGTCTGAAAACGGGATTACTAGAGTAGATTCCTTTGAATAATTCTTGAGTAACTTTCATTTTGTCCTAATTCCCTTTTATAGTTATTATTTGTTTATTAATCCTAAAATTGATTTTGAAGAGTCTGCAATGGCATTTGTAATTGCTCTTGATGTTATAGTTGCACCTGTAAGAGAAACTATATCTCCACCGTCTTTATCAACAGCAAGATTAGTAGCCATTTTTCCTGCAAACTGATGCTGAAACCATGGTTTACTCTCTCCTGATCGGATCTCCTGACATTTGGTTCCCAGCCCCGGTGTTTCCTGTTGTGAAAGAATCTGAATTGAAATAATATTTCCTACTGTATCAATACCTACAAGTGTCCGTATAATACTTGAGTAACCGCTCGCCGGTACAAGATATGCATAGCCTATAAGTTTTGTTTTGTCTTTATCAGCAAAACCCTCGTAATATAAAATATTGTCAGGGTCGGATGGGCTTTTTACTGGAACTATAACACCATTTTTTGCCGCAGGAAGAACATTTAACAAACCATTATTAAGATCCCTTGATTGTATAGCAAAAATTTTAGGCTTAGTTATCTTGTTCACCCATGCCAGAGATCCGGATGCTATTATCGTTACAATTAGAAGAGTTAATGCAAATTTTGGTATATCTTTCATAAACTATTTGCCTCCGAATGTTTTTGGTCTTGAAAACTTATCTAAAAGAGGGACAGTAAGGTTCATTAACAAGATAGAGTAAGAAACACCTTCCGGATAACCGCCCCACAATCTGATTATAACTGTAATTATACCACATCCTATACCAAAAAAGATTCTGCCTTTAAATGTAATAGGAGATGTAACCATGTCAGTTGCCATAAAAAATGCACCAAGAATAAGTCCGCCGGATAGAACATGAAAGAGCGCATCCCCGGAAAAAAGACCGTCATTACCGCTGAAAATCCAGGACAACAAAGCTACTGTTCCAATGTAAGAAAACGGTATTTTCCACCCGATAATTCTTTTATACATAAGGAAAACAGCACCGAGAAGAAGAAGTGCTGCAGATGTCTCTCCAAGACAACCCCCAACCTTACCCCAGAATAGGGAACCGTAACTGCTGGAAAACTGGGACATTGCATTAGTTGCTTCAGTTACCTGTTGTGTGGAAAAAGACGAAGAATTAATCAGTATTTCCCGTGCATGCTTAAAAACATTCAGAGGTGTTGCAGAAGTAATTGCGGAAATACCTGAAAGAGTTCCGTTTTTTGGTACTGTATTGAAAACAGTCATATAAACAGGCCATGAAGCCATAAGAAAAGCCCTTCCGATAAGTGCGGGATTCATTGGATTGAACCCTAACCCGCCGAAAACAGCTTTACCAATAACAATTCCGAAAAAAGCGCCGACAACAGGAAGCCAAAAAGGCACTTCTGCAGGAAGATTGTAGGCAAGTAATATCCCCGTAACTATTGCACTGCCGTCAGTTATAGTGACAGGGCGTTTCATTATCTTTTGACAAATTGCTTCGCTAACTAATGCAGACAGGACAGTTATAATGATAACATACAATGCTCTTATTCCAAAGAAATAGACAGCCCCCACGCCTGCAGGAACAAGTGCAAGAATCACAGAATACATTATTTTCGGTATTGAATCTCTGTCCTTGATATGTGGTGAAGGAGATACATAGAAATTTTTATCCATTCTTAAAGAACCTCCGGTTTATCAGATGAAATTAATCCGCTTTTCTGTATTTTTTATTCCACTGGCTTTTTCCGTATTTGATGTATTGTACAAGATGTCTTTTTGACGGACAGATAAAACTACACGTTCCGCATTCCATGCAGTCAAAAAGACCTAATTTGTAAGCATCGTCAATTAAATCGTGCTCAACGTATGTAGCAATATGGCTTGGTAAAAGTTTCATCGGGCAAACATCAACGCATCTTGCACAGGAAATGCATGGTTGTTCTTCAGGCAGGTCAGCTTGTTTTTTTTCAAGAACCAATATACCTGATGTGCCTTTAATAACAGGAACGTCATCATTTTTTTGAGCAATACCCATCATAGGTCCGCCGTTTATGATTTTTGAGGCATTTTCAGTGTAACCATTACAAAAATCAACAAGATATTTAAAAGACGTACCTATTCTGACTTTAACATTTTTGGGCTCTTTTATTCCTTCACCTGTTACAGTAACAATACGTTCTATTAAAGGCTTATTGAATGTAACAGCTTCATAAACAGCAAATGCAGTTCCCACATTATGTACGAGAGCTCCGACATCCATTGGAAGACCTCCACTGGGAACTTCACGGCCCGTCGAAGCTTTAATTAATTGTTTTTCAGCACCTTGTGGATATTTAACATTTAAAGGAAGAACAGAAATGTTTTTAAGTCCGGAAATCTTATCCTTTAATATTTTAATTGCATCAGGTTTGTTTTTTTCAATCCCGATTATTACTTTCTGTACATTAACAATTTTTTGTAAAATCTGAATTCCCTTTAAAACCTCATCAGGCTTCTCAACCATCAGACGGTGGTCAGAGGTAAGATAAGGTTCACATTCCACACCGTTAATTATAAGTATGTCTATTGTTTTTCCGTCAGGAGGGGACAGTTTAACATGTGTAGGGAATGCAGCTCCTCCCATTCCTGCAATTCCGGCATTTTGAATACGGTTTTTAATTTCGTCAACAGATAAATCGTCAATGCTTGTTGCTTTTGAGTAATCTTCAAACCATTGATCTTCTTCTTCCCGTTTAATTACAACAGAAAGGACTTTTGCTCCAAGAGGATGAGGTCTTTTTTCAACAGCAGTTATTGTACCTGTAACAGATGCATGACACGGTACAGAAACAAATTTAACAGCTTTTGATATTGGTTGTCCTGTTTTGACGTAATCACCTTTTTTTACAATTGGCTCTGCAGGAGCACCGATATGTTGTTGAACAGGTATAACAACTGTATCCGGTAATGGAGCGGTTTCAATAGGTTTGTGTTCAGAGTAGTGTTTTCCTTCCGGAGGATGAGCTCCTCCTTTAAAGCTCTTTTTCAGAAGCATTTGTAGTTTTCCCTTATTATTCTTCGGTTAACTGGTTTAACTCCCGTAAAAATTCATCCTTATCTTTAAAATTTCTGTAAACTGATGCAAAACGTACATAAGCAACTTCGTCAATATCTTTTAAGCAAAGAGAAACAAGTTCACCTATTTTCCTTGAATCTATTTCTTTTACAAAATCAATTTTAATTTCAGACTCTACCTTTGATACTATTTTATCAATCCGATCTATTGAGACCGGACGTTTGATGCATGCAATTTCAATTCCTTTACGAAGCTTGTCTTTATTAAAAGGCTCTCTTCTGCCGTCAGCTTTTATAACATATAGTGTTTTGTCCTCCACTTCTTCTATGGTTATAAATCTTTTTCCGCAGACATTGCAAAGCCTTCTTCTTCGTATAGCGGATCCGTCAGCGTGGGATCTTGTATCAACCACTTTATCGTCATCATTTCCGCAGTAAGGGCATTTCATTTTTCATTTTCCAGCTTTAATTGTATTATAGGCAGTCCTGCTTCTTCTGCCATCTGCTTGGAAAGCTCATCACTGTACCCTTCAAGATAATAAACTTTTTTAATACCAGCGTTTATTATCATCTTTGTGCATAGAACACAAGGATGATTTGTACAGTAAAGAACTGAACCCTCAATATTAATGCCGGAGGTTGCAGCCTGAATTATTGCATTCTGTTCAGCGTGAATACCTCTGCAAAGTTCATGTCTTTCACCGCTGGGGATATTCAGTTTCTCTCTCAAACATCCTATATCAAGGCAATGAGCCATTTTTCTTGGAGCGCCATTGTAACCGGTTGTAAGAATTCTTTTGTCCTTTACAATAAGCGCTCCTACTTTTCTTCGAAGGCAAGTCGAACGCTCTGCTACAAGCAGAGTGATACGCATGAAATAGTCATCCCACGAAGGGCGTTGTTTTTTGGAGTCGTCCATTAATCAATATCATAAAGTTTGAATTTACCACAAAGTTCAGAAACCTGATTTCTTACTTTTTCAATTACAGAATCATTGTCCATATTTGAGAGAACAGTGTTAATCATATCTGCAATTTGTTTCATCTCAGGTTCTTTCATGCCTCTTGTTGTCATTGCAGGAGTACCGATCCTTATTCCTGATGTTATAAACGGGCTCCTTTTGTCGAACGGCACCATGTTTTTATTAACTGTAATACCTGCTTTTTCAAGTGCTTTTTCTGCAGCTTTTCCAGTAATGTCTTTATTGCTTAAATCAACAAGCATAAGATGGTTGTCAGTACCTCCGGAAACAAGTTTATAACCTAATTCAACAAGACGCTGAGACAGGGCAGAGGCATTTTTAACTATCTGTTTACAGTATTCTTTATAATCCGGTTTTAAATTTTCGCCGAACCCGACAGCCTTTGCAGCAATAACATGCATTAAAGGACCTCCCTGCATACCAGGCATTACAACACTATCCATTACTTCGGACATCATTTTTACACGACCTGATTTGGGAGCAACAATACCAAATGGGTTCTCAGTATCTTTTTTAATAAGTATCATACCGCCCCTGGGGCCTCTTAAAGTTTTATGTGTTGTTGTAGTTACAACATGGCAGTGGGGGAGCGGGTCAGGATGAAGTCCGGTAGC
>QNDG01000015.1 GCA_003645915.1 Candidatus Zhuqueibacterota bacterium
CAGGAGGTGCAAAGGGTGTTGGACAGGCAACAATTAAAGCCTTTGTTTCGTCTTCGGCCTTTATTCTTATTAGTGATTATATCCTTGCAATTATATTGTTTTAAAAGTTATGATAAAAATTCAAAATTTACATAAGTCTTTTGATTCTAATCCTGTTTTATGCGGGGTTTCTCTTGATATTTTTCCTGATGAAATATTCGTAGTAGTCGGTAAAAGCGGTGTTGGGAAGAGTGTTCTTTTAAAAACAATAATCGGTCTTATAAAACCTGACAGAGGAAGCATTTTTGTTGACAACAAAGAAATTACCCGGATGAACCGAAAAGAACTGTTTGAAATACGTAAAAAGTTCGGCATGCTTTTCCAGAGTGCAGCGCTTTTCGATTCAATGACAGTTAAAGAAAACCTTAGCCTTGCATTAAAAGAACACACAGGGTTGCCTTCTGATGAAATAAGGAAGCGTGCGGCCGGAAAGCTTGAACTGGTTGGGCTGGAAGATATACTTGATAAATATCCTGCAGAGCTGTCCGGTGGTATGAAAAAAAGAGTAGGCCTTGCACGGGCATTGATGATGGAGCCCGAATATATCCTTTTTGATGAACCTACAACAGGTCTTGATCCTGTAATGGCGAGATCTATTGACAGATTAATTTATGAAACAACACAAAAAGCCGGAATAACTTCTGTGATTGTTACTCATGATATGATAACAGCTGTTACCATAGGTACCAGGATTGCAATGCTGGAGCAGGGAAAAATTATTTTTGACGGAACACCTGAGAAATTTTTAAAATGCAGAGAAAAAGCAGTACAGGAATTTATTAATTCAATAAAAAATATATAAATTATTTTGTCTTGTGCGTAATTATTTGTAAATTATAAGACTTTATGAAAAAACAACGGACAAAATATGTATGCCAGTCCTGCGGTTATACTGCATTTAAATGGCTGGGCAGATGCCCTGAGTGTGGTAACTGGAACACTTTTGTTGAGGAACTGGAAACAGGAAAAACAAAAGGAAAAAATTATTCAAAGAATACAATATCTCCTGTATCTGTTAGCAGTATAACAGAGGATTCTTATAAAAGACTCATAACAGGTATTGATGAATTTGACAGGGTCCTGGGGGGCGGCATTGTTCCGGGTTCAGTGGTACTGATAGGAGGAGAGCCTGGTATTGGTAAATCCACTCTACTGTTACAGGTCTGCGACAGTCTAGTTAAAAAGAATTTAAAAGTACTGTATATATCAGGAGAAGAGTCACTTTCACAAATAAAATCCAGAGCTGCGAGAACAGGGATAAATTCTGAAAATCTGTTTCTTGCCGCAGAAACAGATACTGATGCTGTGTGCAGTTTTCTTGAGAAGAATACATTTGATCTGGTTATTATTGATTCGATCCAGACTGTTTATTCGGATAATCTGGATTCTATGCCCGGAAATATCAGCCAGGTTCGTTACAGCGGACACAAACTTACATCCGTAGCAAAAGACACGCAGATACCAGTTATTCTTATCGGACATGTTAACAAAGAAGGAAGCTTGGCAGGTCCCAGAGTGCTTGAACATCTTGTTGATGTTTTGATTTTAATGGAAGGGGACAATAATTATTTCAGACTGTTAAGACCCATTAAAAACAGATTCGGCTCTACACAAGAGGTGGGAATTTTTGAAATGACAGGTTCCGGACTTAAACAAGTGCTGAACCCTTCTGAATTTCTTGCATCACACCACGAAAAACCTACTTCAGGTACAGTGGTAACCGCTTCTTTGGAAGGAACCAGATCCCTGCTTGTTGAGGTACAGGCTCTTGTGGCTCAGACAAATTACGGAGTTCCTCAACGAACAGTATCAGGAATAGACCAGAGAAGGCTCTCAATAATTCTTGCAGTACTGGAGAAAAGCGCAAGAATACATTTCGGTTCAAAAGATGTCTTCGCAACTGTTGCAGGAGGGCTAAAGATTAACGAACCTTCTGTTGATCTCGCTGTTGCTTGTGCAGTTGTGTCCAGCTATTTTTCAAAACCTCTGGATTTAAAAACAGTTGTTGTAGGTGAAATCGGTTTAACAGGAGAAATAAGAGGTGTTTCCGGAACTGAATCAAGAATTAAAGAAGCTGAACGGCTTGGTTATGAGACAATTGTTCTTCCGGAGCAGAATGTTGCTTCTCTGAATAAAGATTACAAAAAAATCAGAATTATCGGAAAAAGCACTCTTAAGCAGGTAATTAACGAGTTATTCGGGAAATAGATGTTTGTTCTTGAAAAAAAAGATATAAATACAAAAGCCAGGGCAGGTGTGTTAAAAACTCCTCACGGGGATATCCCTACACCTGTATTTATGCCTGTGGGAACTCAGGCGTCTGTTAAAACACTTTCTCCGGAAGATCTTAAAGATGCAGGCGCAGAGATTGTTCTGGCAAATACATATCATTTGTTTCTCAGGCCAGGTGAAGATCTTATACTCAAAGCCGGGGGACTGCACGGTTTTTCAGGATGGGGAAAGCCGTTTTTAACAGACAGCGGAGGATACCAGGTTTTCAGACTGGCGGAACTGAGAAAAATAAATGATGAAGGCGTTACGTTTCAATCTCATATTGACGGATCGTACCATTTTTTTTCACCTGAATCTGTTGTGGATATTCAGAGAAAACTCGGTACAGACATTATGATGGTTCTTGATGAATGTTCACCTTATCCTGTTGACTTAACAGCAGCTGCAAATGCCAACAGAAGGACAATAGACTGGGCAAAGAGGGCAAAAAAGCAGTTTGATGATACGGAGCCTCCCTTAGGGGAAAAACAGGCTGTTTTTGGTATTGTACAGGGTTCTGTTTATCCGGAGATACGTAAAGAAAGCGCTAAGAGACTTATTGACATCGGATTTGACGGATATGCAATCGGCGGACTGGCAGTAGGAGAACCAAAAGAGCAGATGTTTGAAATTACTGAGATTACAACGGAAATCCTGCCGGAGAATCAGGCGCGATATCTTATGGGTGTGGGTAAACCTGAAGATATTTTAAACGCAATCAGCCTTGGTGTTGATATGTTTGATTGTGTAATTCCAACAAGAAATGCAAGAAACGGAACTTTTTTTACATCACAGGGTAAAGTTGTTATAAAGAATAATAAGTATTTTGATGATTTTGAACCAATTGACAATAATTGTAACTGCTACACGTGCAGGAATTTTTCCCGGGCATATTTACGGCATCTGTTCAAATCCGAAGAGATACTGGGATTAAGGCTTGCAAGTTTGCATAATATACATTTTTTTATGAACATGGTTAAACAAGCAAGAATACAGATTTTAAACGGAAGTTTTGCTGATTGGAAAAAGCAATTTCTATCAAATATCCAAAATTAAGGAGGTAAATGTGAGTCACGTTTTATTAGTTATAGGGATGGCAGGACAGAGCGGTGCCAATGCACAGCAGAGTAATCCTCTTTTGGGATTTCTGCCCTTGGTTCTGATTCTTGTTATAATGTATTTCTTGATGCTCAGACCTCAGGCTAAAAAGCAGAAAGAGCACAGGGAAATGCTGAGCAAACTTGAAAAAGGCGATAAAGTTGTTACTGCAGGCGGTATTTTCGGGACAATTGCCGGAATTAAAGAAAAAGAAAATACTGTTATTTTAAAAGTTGCAGATAATGTGAAAATTGAAATTACAAGAAGCTCAATCGCTCAGGTGTTAAAGAAAAAATAACATGAAAATAGTTTTTTTCGGTAGTCCTGATTTTGCAGTTCCCAGCTTAGAAAAGATATTAAAAAACAGGTATGATGTTTTATGTGTAGTCACCAGGCCTGACAAACCAAAGGGCAGGGGAAGAAAACTTCAGGGGACGCCTGTTAAAAAATTTGCAGAAGAAAAGGGTCTTCCGGTTTATCAGCCGGAAGACCTTAAATCGGATGATTTTTTTAATTTTCTGAAAAATCTGGGGGCAGATCTGTTTGTTGTTGTGGGATTTAAAATTCTGCCGAAAAGGATCATTGAACTGCCTCCTGAGGGTTCAATTAATCTCCATGCTTCTCTTCTTCCTGCATACAGAGGAGCAGCGCCTGTTCAATGGGCAATTTTAAACGGAGAAAAAAAGACCGGTGTTACTGTATTTTTTCTCAATGAAAAAGTTGATACGGGCGATATAATTATGCAGGAACCAGTTGATATTAAAGAGAGTGATACTGCAGGTGATCTGCATGACAGACTTGCAGAAACAGGAAGCAGGGTTCTTGTAAAAAGCATTGACTTGATAAAAAGCGGTGATTTTACACCAAAACCGCAGAAAGGAGCAGTTACAAAAGCTCCGAAAATAACACAGGATTTATTAAAGATCCGCTGGGATGTCAGTGCTGAGGATGTCAGAAATAAAGTAAGGGCGTTTTCACCTTTTCCGGGGGCATTTTCTTTTATTGAAGGGAAAAGGGTTAAAATATTTTCAGTAGATGAGGAATTTTTAAAAAGTACAAAAAATGCACCTGGTACGGTTGTTTCGGTTGATTCCAGTGGAATTACTGTGCAGTGTGCGGACAGATGTATATTTTTCAGAGAAATTCAGATGCAGGGGAAAAGAAGAATGACGGTGTCCGAATTTTTAAGAGGGAATTCAATTAATCCCGGAATGATTTTCTTGTCCGGATAAAAAGTATGACAGGAAAAAAGAAAAAAAATTCCCCTCGTAAAAAAGCTGTTTTATTGCTAACGGAAATTTTAAAATCAAAAGATAAGACAGACACAGATACAAATTTGTTTCAGGATTTGACTGAATTTAATGATACTGATCGTTCTTTGATAACAGAAATAGTGCAGGGGACTCTGCGTCAGCTTAAATATCTTGACAGAATTGCAGGTCAGCTTTATAACAAGAAAAAATGGAGTAAAACGCCTCATGTTTTCAGAAGGTCAATAGAAATCTGTTTATACCAGATTATTTTCACTGATAAAATTCCGGATTATGCTGCAATAAATGAAACTGTTGGTATTGTTAAGGAGATGAACGGTAATTACTGGGCCAGGGTTGCAAACGGAATGATGAGAAGTTTTGTCAGAGATAACGACAGGTTTACAGACCTGTCAGGAATTGATGATGAAATCGAATTAATGTCAACAGAATTATCGCATCCCGTATGGCTTGTAAATAAATTTACAGATATTTTCGGGCCTGACCAGACACGCATGCTTTGTATGGCAAATAATAAGAGACCTGTTTTCAGTGTCAGAGTAAATACTGCAAAAACATACATTAAAGAGGTTTTACAAAGTGTTCGTAAGTTAGATCCCCATGCTGTTCAATCATCGGTTTTACCGGATTTTATCCGTGTGAAAAATATTGGCTCAGTTTTAAAATCCGATTTATTTTTAAACGGATTGATTTCAGTCCAGGATGAGAGCGCAGGTCTTGCAGCGCGGCTCATGGATCCTTCTGCAGGTGAATTGATAGCAGACGTTGCTTCTGCGCCGGGTGGTAAATTATGTTATATGGCGGAATTATCTCCTGATTCTGATTTTATTGCGCTTGACATTAAAAAAGAGCGGCTTGCATTAGTCAGAGATAACTGCAGAAGAACTGAAAGGGAAAACATCTTTTATGTTACGGCTAATGCTCTGAACCTTCCTCTGGCCAAGGTTGACAAACTTCTTCTTGACGCTCCGTGTACAGGTTCAGGAGTTCTTGGAAAAAGAGCAGATCTCAGATGGAAGAGGAAGCCTGAACAGCTTGAGAAAATTATAAGGCTACAGGAAGATCTTCTTGATACCTGTTCTGAGCATGTAAAAAAAGGAGGTGTTCTGGTTTACAGTACATGTACAATTTTACCTGAAGAAAATCACATACAGATTTCAAAATTTTTATCAAAACACAAAGAATATTTTGTGGAAAGAGCGGAAAATTTCGTAAATTCCAGTGTTACGGATAAAAACGGATATGTATATACTTTACCTCATATCCACAGTACAGACGGGTCTTTTGCTGTAAGATTAAAAAAACGGGTTGAAATATGATGAAAATAACTGACATTTTAAAAAAATACAAAACTCACATTTATGGCATAAGTGCATGCTTGTTGATTTTGATTATTTTAATTCTTGTGACAGATCTGGTAATTATGCCTGTGTATACTCACCACGGAGTTGAGCAGGAACTGCCGGATATTACAGAATTAAAATTTGAAGATGCCCAAAAAATACTATCTGAAAAAGGATTCCAGATTGTAAAAGACGGTGAGAAGTTTGATGACAATTACGAAGCTGGCACAATAATAAGTCAGAATCCTCTTCCGTTTACAATGGTTAAAAAGGGGAGAAGGATCTATGTGATAGTTTCTGCAGGCGAAAAAATGGTAAAAGTTCCCAAGGTAACCGGATCTTCTGAAAGAGAGGCAAAGTTTATTCTCAGACAGGCCGGCCTGACTCTCGGAGAAATATTTTATGAGTACGACCAGTACTATCCGAAAGATGTTGTATGCGGCCAGTCTATAGCAGAAAATATGGATGTACAGGAACAGGATACTGTTGACATTACTGTCAGTCTTGGACAGATGCCTTCTGTTTTTATTGTTCCTGATCTGGAAGGAAGAAGCCTTGATGAGGCAAAAATGATTATACGTAAGGCAGGTTTAAAAGTCGGAGAAATAACATATCAGAAAAACAAAAAGCTTTTGCCTGATACTGTAATCGGGCAGGATCCTTCTGCAGGAGAAGAAACAGGTAAAGGCGCTCAGGTGGATTTGACTGTAAGTACATTAAAAGATGATGAGGAAATTGAATAATTATGAGACAGACAGAGATAAGTCCATCAATTTTGTCTGCGGATTTTGCAAATCTTAAGAATGAAGTGGAATCTGTTGAACATGCTGGAGTAAAATCCATACATCTTGATATTATGGACGGTCATTTTGTACCGAATATTTCATTCGGGCCGGTAGTTGTAAAATCAGTAAGGCAAATTACAGATCTGGCATTGTGGGCTCATCTGATGATAACTGATCCGGAGTCTTTTGTTGATCCCTTTTTAAAAGCAGGTGTTAATGGAATTGTATTTCACATAGAACTTGATATTGACCATTCTCAAATAATTGATTATATTAAAGGTAACAATATTGGCTGCGGTATTGCAGTTAATCCGGATACAGATATACGTAAAATTGAACCGCTGCTTGAATTTGTTGATCGTATTTTAATTATGAGTGTTTATCCGGGATTCGGCGGCCAGAAATTTATTGAAAACTCTTTGAATAAAATTTCAGAACTTAGAAATTTTATTGAAGGTTTGAAATTAAATACCTTAATTGAAGTGGACGGTGGTGTAAATGCAGACAATGCAGGGATTATTGCAGAGGCAGGCGCAGATATTCTTGTGGCAGGCTCTGCAGTATTCGGTCACTCAGGAGGACCTGAACAAGGAGTAAGGGCAATATATAATTCGTTAATTCATAGAGAGTATCATGAGAAATGAAATAAAAAGGAAGTTAATACATATTTTGTCAATTATTTTCCCTGCTGCTTATCTTTTAAGAACAAAGCAGGACGTACTGTTCATTCTGGGAATTGCAGTAATATTTGCAATATCTGTTGAGCTTGGAAGATTCTTTTGTGTTAAGTTTGCGAAAATATTCGATAAAACAGTAGGGCATTTGTTGAGATTTCATGAAAAACAAAAGTTTACAAGCGCCACAAATCTTCTTCTTTCGTTTTATGTTTCAACTCTCATTTTTTCAAAACCTGTTGCTGTTTCTGTAATGCTGTTTGTTGTTTTATGCGACGCTTTAAGCGCATTGGTCGGCAAAAAATGGGGGAATACAGTTTTGTACGGAAATAAAACCCTGGAAGGCAGCGCTGTTTTTCTTTTGTCAGGTTTAATCATAATTCTGATTGTTCCGGGGCTTGATTTTTTAACAGGGTTGTTTGGGTTGGTTGCTGCATTTGTTGTGGATTTGTTTGTAGTTAATATTGATGATAATATTACAATTCCTATTGTTTCCGGAGTTGTAATGCAAATTGTACTTTTCCTGTAAAACCAAAAAGAGGAAAAGAAATATGGCTATTAAATTCGATAAGAGCGATTTTGACAAAATTTCAAAGATATTAAATGTTCCTTATGAAAAAGAAGACAATTGTTATAGATTTGTTATAAATAATCAAAAGGAGAACAGGAAGTTATCTCTTGAAGTTTATACTGATATCCCAATCGGAGATAAAAGAGGTAATCTGGTCTCTGTTTATACTTTATCAACTCATCTGCAACTTCATTTTTGTTCAAGTTACGTTGCAAGTGAAATGCTTGGGGAAATTACCTTTATTGCAGAGAACAGCGGAAAAGTGTCAGGTCTGATTATAGAAAAAGGAGCCGGCTGTTCCCTGTATTCAAATGTTGAGTCAAAGATACTGTCAGGAGATTTTACAAAACTGGGTCCGGAAGTAATGCTATCAGGAATAGCTCTTTCTCTTGCTGAAACCGTTCTTCCTGAAATCGAAGATAATGAAGATGACAGTTGAAGAAAGAAATTACAATGAACTTAAGGAGTTGGTGTTTGAAAAGGGAATAACCCTTTTCGGAGTTGCAGATCTTGAGCCAATAAAGGACAGGCTCCTTTTATCCGAAAATGAATTAAAAGGTCTGAAATATGGTATCTCAATGGCAGTTGTTCTTTCAAAGGAAGTTCTTGAAGGGATTGAAGAAAAACCCACTATCCTATATAAATGGCACTACAGACAGGCAAACATTAATCTTGACAACAATGCTTTTTTAATAACACAGGAGATAATGAGGAGAGGATATAAAGCTCTTCCTATTGCTGCCTCTCAGATTATTGACTGGCAAAAGCAACTTGCTCATGTTTCTCACAGAATAGTTGCAGAAGCTGCAGGGCTTGGCTGGAGAGGCAGAAACAATCTTATTGTAAATGAAAAATACGGATCACAGATAAGACTTATTACTGTTCTCACGGATATACCTTTAAAAACAGATAAACCTGTGGAATTCGGATGCGGTACATGCAGAAGATGCATTGATGTTTGTCCTGTAAAAGCTTTAGGTGAAACTCCTGATCAGTATAATTTTGATTTGTGTTTTAATCAGTTAAAAGAATTTTCCAAGATTCAGGGAGTGGGGCAGTATATTTGCGGAATTTGTGTTAAGGCTTGTTATGGAAAAAGAAAATAAAAATTATCTTGTAGTAAAATATTTTGCAGTTGGTCAGTTAGAAACAAACTGCATATTTATTATTGATCCTGCATCATTAAAAACATGCATAGTTGATCCCGGAGCAGATCCTGATATAATTTTAAGTGAGTTAAAAAACGAGGGATTAACTCCGGATAAAATCATTATTACTCACGGGCATTATGATCACATTGGAGCTGTGGAAGATCTGGTCAAAGAGACAGGAATACCTGTTTTTATCCATAAAAAAGATGAGCCTCTTTTAAGGGACAGTACAAAGAATTTTTCCGCATTTCTCGGTAAAGAAGTAAGCTATAAGGGACAACTGAATTTTGTTGAACAAGGAAGCAGACTGTATGCCGGAGCCTTTCCTCTGGAAATTGTTGAAATTCCGGGGCATACTCAGGGGAGTATAGGACTTAAAGCAGACGGTTTTTTAGTTGCAGGAGACACACTGTTTGCAGGTGGCGTAGGCAGAACCGATCTGCCCGGCGCATCTGAAACACAGCTAATTAAATCCATAAAAGAAAAAATTCTGAGCCTGCCTGATGAAACAGTTGTATATCCGGGACACGGACCTGAAACAACTGTGCGTGAGGAAAAGAATGACAATCCGTTCCTCAGATGAATTAAAAGAATTTAATCAGGTTTTAAGGAGATTTATGCAGCACATTGTCCTTGATAAGGGACTATCCAAAAATACAAGGGATGCCTATCAAAATGATGTTGCAAGGTATCTTCTGTTCCTGAAATCAAAAGACTATACTTCTTTTGATAATATATCTCCTCTTCTTATTAATGAATTTGTGATTGTTTTGAAAAAGACAGGACTTGCAAACACTTCCATTGCAAGAAACATAAGTTCAGTAAGAGCTTTTCATGATTTTCTTGTTGAATCCGGACAAACAGATAATAACCCTGCTGCAGACACTGAAATACCAAAACTTGGCAAATACCTGCCAGTTGTACTTACAATAAACGAAGTTGACGGGATATTAAAAATAATTGATATGTCAACTGAAAAAGGAATAAGAGACAGAGCTCTGTTTGAGTTTATGTATGCAACAGGAGTAAGGGTTTCGGAGGCTGTTAACATTCAGGTGTCAGATATTTTTAAAAGCGAAGGCTTTTGCAGAATTTTCGGTAAAGGGAACAAGGAAAGAATTGTGCCTGTTGGAGAAAGCGCTCTGTTTTACATTGAAAAATATACAAGCTCTGTACGAAAAAAAATGTCAAAAAAAGGCAAAAGTGGTGCTTATCTTTTTCTGAGCAGAAGAGGAACAAAAATGTCAAGAATTTCAGTGTGGAAAAATCTGAAACAGTATGCTGTTAAAGCAGGGATAAAAAAGAACATAAGTCCTCATACTCTTCGGCATTCTTTTGCAACGCACCTTCTTGAAGGCGGAGCTGATTTACGTGCAGTTCAGGAGATGCTGGGACATTCTGACATATCAACAACACAGATTTATACACATCTTGACAGAGAATTTTTAAAAGAGGTGATAAGAACTTTTCATCCTCTCGAAGCAGACAGGTAAAAAATATGAAGAACATATATTTGATAAGCAGGTTTATTACTGTTGTTTTGTTCCTTGCTTTTTCCGCTGATTTATTTCCGCAGAAAAACCACGATATTTTATCTCCGTACTTAAAGCATGTTGTTTCTGTTTCTGAAAATAATTCCGGCATATTAAAAAAGAATGATAAATCCTTTATTGACGTATTCATCAATACTACGTCTCCGGAAGAACTGATAAAAAACGGAATAAAAGTCAG
>QNDG01000016.1 GCA_003645915.1 Candidatus Zhuqueibacterota bacterium
ACAGGCCCGGAGGCCACTTTAAAGGGGGGAGTATTTAAAACAGCTCCCTCTGATGGGTTATTAATACAACGATTAATAACTCAAAGAGAAAAGGTTAAAATGTTGCTTAAATTAAATAACATAAAATTTGTTGCAATGGAGGCCCCTTATTGGCAGGATTGGAGTACTGAGTTATTATTTGCATTAAATCAGCATCTTCATGAAACTTTTCTTAATTTAGGAACATTTGTTATATATATTCAGCCTCAAACTTTAAAAAGATTTGCCCTTCCAGATATTAAATTAGATGAAGTCACTAAGCATCATATAACGCACAGGGCAAAGACTGAGTTAGGTCTTATGGGAAAAAGATTTTCAGAACATGTAGCAGACGCCTATTTTATAGGAAAACTGGGACTCAAATTTTACCAATGGTTTTTTATGCATAAATATTCAGACGCGGATTTATCAGAATTTGAATATAAACTGTTCTGTGGAAAACATACTTTTAAAAGAGGGCCAAAAAAGGGCCTTACAGAATATACTGGAATTATACACAGAAAAAATGATCAATTTTTTGATTATAGTAAAGAAAAAAGAAATTCACAAATTATTGCACAGGAGATTAAAAGTGAAAAAACAGCCATCAACTCCGGACGAATATTCTAAAATAAAAAAAATTATGACACCAGAAGAATATTATACTAAGGTCTGTAAAGAAGATAAAGACACTATCATAAATTTAAATGACCGTAAACCTATCGATTTCATACCTACGGGTTCTTGGGTATTAGACAGTTTAATAGGTGATGGAACAATGAAAGATAAACCAGGAGGTTTTCCTCGGGGTCATATAATAGAAATTTTCGGAGATGAGTCATCAGGAAAAACAACTATAGGATTAAGCGGCATAGCAAAGGCCCAAGAAATGGGGTTACTCGGAATTTATTTTGATTTTGAACAAACATTTCATCCTGATTACGCGGAAAAAATAGGAGTAAATCTTGATAAAAATAAATTTATATGTGCTCGTCCTAATCACTTTCAACAAGGGGCACGTCAAATTAAAGACATGCTCTTAATGAAACCCGGAATAATTGTCGTTGATAGTGTCCCTGCTATGTTACCCAAAGAATTTCTTGAAGGAGCTGTTGATGAGGCTGGAAGAATAGGGCTACAAGCTCAGTTAATGTCTGCTTTTCTCAGTATTATTAGTAAATATATACCTCAGAGTAATTGTTGCTTAATTTTTATTAATCAAATCAGGGATATAATAAAAAAGACTAAATTTCAAGGAGGCCCTGATGAAGAATCTCCAGGTGGTAGGGCCCTGAAATTTTATTCTTCATTACGATTAAAGTTAAAAAAAGGAAAAGTTGAAAAAATAGAGGTCAGGAGTAAAATAACTGGTAAAAAAGAGAGTGAACCCGTAAATGTTATAGCAAAGGCATCGATCGTAAAAAATAAAATAGATAAACCGTTTAAAGCAGCCCCGGTACATATCAGATTCGGAGAAGGTATTGATAATATATTCAGTATTATTGAACTAGGTATTAATACTAAGGTCATTAAAAAGAGCGGCTCTTTTTATACCTTTTCAGAAAATGATGAAATACTTATTAAAAAGCAGGGAAAAGAACAACTCTGGCAAGCTCTTAATGAAAATCATGAAATATTTGAAAAACTTCAAAAAAGTTTAATTATTGAAGAGGATAAAGCTATTAAAGAAATCTATCAGGATCCTGAAGAGGGGGCCTTAAATGAAATGGACGATTTATTAGGGAGCGTTGCCGAAAAATTTATCGAGGATCAACAAACAAAAGAAAAAGAAAAAAATGATTGAAATTACCATAAAAAATTTTCAAAGTATTAAAAAATTAAAATTTACTATAGATGGTTTTACAGTTATAGTGGGTAAAAACAATATAGGTAAAAGCGCTATCATTAGAGCTATAAAGTCTGCTCTGACTAATCAATCCGGCAATGAATTTATAAGAAAGGGAGAAAAATATACAGAAGTTAAAATAAAAAAGGATAAACTGAATATTGAATGGAAAAAAGGGGCATCAACAACATATAAGATAAATGATCAAAATTTTTCTAAATTGAATCGGGCAATACCTCAGCCACTAATAGATGCGGGCTTTAATAAAATGGAAATAGGAGATCAAAAAATAAGTCCTATTATAGCTTCTCAATTTCAGCCCCTGTTTCTAATTAATAAAAATGGGGGTGTAATCACAGATGTATTAGCAAATCTGTATAAAATTGATACTCTCAGTATTGCTGATGATCTTTGTTTAAAAGAGTTAAGATCTCAGAAATCTTTTCTCAAAACAAGAGAAGAGGATTTAAAAAAATTAGATAAAAATTTAGAAAAATATAAAAATTTTGATTCTTTAAAAAAAGAAATTGAAAATATATTTACATTACACAAACAGACCCGGGAACTTCAAAATGAAATAGAACTTTTAATTAACTATGATAACAAATTAAAAGAAATTACAAAAAGCATAAATAAATTAAAATTTATTGAAAAATTTAAAATACCTTCCATTAAAAAGATTGAAAAAGATATTACTCGGTTAGAATGGATAATAGAAAAAACTGATAATTTCAATAATCTTTCTCAACCAATAAATAAATTTAAAAAAATTATTAATATCACTCTTCCAAAAATACTTGAGACAGAATCGTTAATAAATGATTTTGAACAGATAAAAACATGGGATGACACTTTAAATTGGTTAAAAATGAAATTAAAAGATCAAAAAAAATTAAACAATTTAAATATTCAAATTATTAATAAACTCGTAGATAATTTAGAAATTCTTATTAAAGATTTAGAAGAATTTCAACTATTAGAAAAAAAATTTATGAGCTTAGTTAAAGAAACAAAAGAAAGTAGGGGCCTTTTTAGAGCTATAGAAAAAAAGTTTAAAGAAAAAAAAGAAGAAATGTCTAAATTTAAAATTTGTCCTGCATGTGGAAGGCCTCTATGACTGATTTCATTTTTATAACAGCTAATGATATTCATATTAGTGATAACGGGCCGCGCTCACGTATTGATAATTTTAAAGAAACCATGCTTAATAAAATCGCCCAGATGAGAACGGCCTGTAATAAATTAAACGCTGATGCCGCTATAATTGCCGGGGATTTATATAATCTTAAAGATCCGGCCAGAAATAGTCACAGACTTAATCAAGAACTTATTAATGAATTTAAACAGTTTGATTGCCCTATTTATATGATTGAAGGAAATCATGATTTAACTGCTAATCGATTAGAAAGCCTCAAAAAGCAGGCCCTAGGCGTATTATTTGCTGATAAAACTCTGATTCAGTTAAGACATGAAATTATTGAAAAAAATGGCAAAAAAGTATCTATAGTGGGGGTGCCATACACTGAAAATTTGGACCTTACTACTTTAGATATACCAAAAAAAGAAGATTGTATTAGTCAGATCTGCGTTATGCATCTTTATGCCGGTTTAAAACCCGGATTTCTTTATAAAGAAAGATTATATGGTTACAACGAATTAGCACAAATGTCTCCAAATATATTTGTTTTAGGACATTATCATGCAGATCAAGGAATTTATAAAGAAAATGATAAATATTTCGTAAATATCGGGTCTATGAGTAGGGGAGTCCTTTCAGAAGACTCCTTAGATCATCACCCGCAAATTGCATATATAAAAATATCTGTTAATAATAATAAGGTTTCTTACCAATTACAACCCATTAAATTAAAAATAAAACCATGTCATGAAATTTTTGATTTGAAAAAAAGAGAGGAAGAAATCAAGGAAACAAAGGAAATAGAATCATTTGTTGAAAAGTTGGTGTCTGAAACAATTGAAAAGAGTAAAGATAAATCAATTGAAAATTTTATATCTAAATTAGATATAACTCAAACAGTCCGTGATAAAGTGATGCATTTTATCCAAGAGGCAACGGCAAAAAAATGAACATAAATTATCATTCATGGAAAGCTTTTAAAGAGTGTCCTAAAAAATTCTATTTAGAATTTATAAAAAAAGCGCCTCCAACTATTGAAATTAATGAATATTTTACCCTTTATGGAAGATTGGTAGAAAAATTTTTTACCTTGTTTTGTAATGAATGGCGTTATAAAACCCCATATATGCCAGCCGATTTAATCAGACATAAATTAAGGTCTCTCTATGAAGGGGTTCTTAAATCCAGCATTGTTGATTGGTCTAAACCGTTTTGTAAATTATCTTCAGAGGACATTTTTGAAGAAGCTTTTAATGACATTTTTGTCATTATGGAATCTATGAATCAAAATTATTTCTTAAATACCATTTCTGAGGTAAGTATTGAAGTAATATTAAATAATGGGCATAAAATTACTGGAAGAATAGACTTTTTACACAAGGACCCTGTATCTGAAAATATAGAAACTATAATTGATGGGAAAGGATCAACTAAAATAGGGAAAAATGTTGATAGAAATCAACTTATTTTTTATGCCCTGCTTTATTTTTTTAAATTTAATAAGCTCCCTTCAGAATTAGCTTTCTTTTATTATAGATTTAACACCTATATACCTGTACCCTTAACTCAAGATATATTAGAAAAATTCAGGGCTCAGTTATCATTAGATATAAAAACAATAATTAATACTGAAAATTTTAATCCTCAACCGAGTGCCAAATCCTGTAAATATTGTAAATATTTACAGGGTTGTAATGAAGGTATGTCAGCAAAAGCTAAACGAGCAAAAAAATCAAAAATAAAAGAATTAGAAGGAAGAAACGGAATTATAACATTTGGATTTAATTAAAAGGATGTTATCATGAATGAAATTGAAAAATTCAAAGAATTAAAAGAAGCTGTTACAACTATTTCTGATAAGAAAATCAGAATAGAAGAGCGTTATAAAAATCTTACTGAGCAATTGGAAAAGCTTATAAAAGAAATAAAAGATAAGGGTTATGATCCTAAAAAACTCAATGAGATAAAGACTGAAAAAGAAACTGCCCTTAAAAAACAATTGGAAGAACTTGAAATTAAAGTAACTGAGGCCCAAAATAAATTAGATGAAATTGAGGAATAATATGATTAAATTTACAGTAAAAACGGAAGATTTGAAAAAAGCCCTTTCAATAGCAGTTTTGGCTACAGGAAAAACATCTAGTAATATTTTAAGCCACTCATTATTTAGCATAGAAAATGATTCTGTTACTCTTTATTCAACTGATCAGGATAAGATTGCTAAATCTTATCTTCCTGTCACCGATTTGAAAAATAGTAACTCTGAAAATATTTTATTTACAGCTGAACCGAAAAGAATAGAAAAATTAATTAATAGTAGTGAAAATACTGAATTTGATTTTTCATATGATCCAAAAACCAAGACCTTAAAAATTTACACCTCTGAAAATTCTAAGTCCTATATTTCATTTCCTTCTTTTAA
Organism: Candidatus Zhuqueibacterota bacterium; assembly: GCA_003645915.1. GTDB lineage: Bacteria > Zhuqueibacterota > QNDG01 > QNDG01 > QNDG01 > QNDG01. Next base: position 5,425 of record QNDG01000016.1, read on the forward strand.
TACTGAAGATTTCCTTAATTTTAAAGATGATTTAGAAAATATAAATGTCGAAAATATTTCCTCTAATATTCTTTTAGCCGGAATTCGATTCACTTCCGGATTTATTTCTAAAAATGAAAAAGACAAAAAATTTTCGAATATATTTATTCATGAGGGAACAATTTACGGAACAAATGGAAGTATAAAAATAGGTGCTTTTCAAAATATGGATTTAGAAAAAGTGCCATCAATAACAATCCGCAAACAGATGATTAATCCTTTATTATCCATGCTTGAAAAAATCAGTCCTTCAGAAATTTTAATCGGGGCGTCAGAAAAATATATAGTATTTTTTTCATCTGATTACTCTTTCTGCTTTGGTTTCAGAAATTCTACGATTACAATACCTCGAATGCCGATATCTTTAGAAATACCCGAAGTAGATGGTTTTAATGTGAACCGTTTAGATTTTCAACGAAAATTAGATCGACTTTCTTTAAGTTCATGGGAAGATGTGGGTGTAAAAATGACAATTAAAGAAGATATTATTTCTATGGAAACTTTATTAGAAAGAAAATCTCAGGAAAACATAAAATGCGAAAGACTACAGGGTGACAAAAATCCGAGTTTCATTATAGAATGTGAAGTTCTTAAAAAAATTCTTGCCCAATTTTCAGCATCTAATATAGATTTTTATATTGATAAGAAAAAATGCACTATTTATAGTTCTGCAGATTTAGAATATAAAAATGAATCTGATGAGTTAGTAAGTATTCCTTTTATTGCTACAGGTTCTTTAACTTTTGCCCGGATAGCCTGACAATATGGAAAAAATTTCAATATTAGAAAAAAGACTGAATCAAATAGAAGGGTTTTATAAAGCTCTTAAAAAACAAAAAAAAGAGTTATCAGAAGTAATTACTGATATAAAAAAGAATATTGAAATTCTAACAAAAACCAGTGCAGTTCTCAAACATTTACTCGATTCTATGGTAAAAGATGAAATTGAAAGAATGTCTGGATTAATTACATATGGTTTAAAATCAATCTTTGATGATCAAGATTTAGTTTTTTCTCCTGAAATAACAAAAAAAAATGGAAAAATATACATTGATCTTAAAACTTCAAATAATGGAATAGAGGGGAATTTTGAATCTTTTGGAGGAAGTGTCGCTGTAATAGAAAGCTTTTTATTAAGAGTCTTATGTATACTCAAAAAAAATCTGGCAAAATTAATGCTGCTTGACGAAACCTTTGCTGCAGTGGGGGAAGAATATATAGCAAACACATCGAATTTAATAAAAGAATTATCTAAAAAACTGGGATTAGATGTTCTTTTGGTAACACATCAAAAAGATTTTCAACAAAATGCTGATCATATTTATAGAGTAAAAGAATCAAAAGACGGACTTACTATGGAGACCCTTAAATGAATATTACTACAACTTTTCTTCAGATTGATCTTCAAAATTTATTCTTTGAAGCTCGAAATAAAAATGTAAAAATAGATTTTGAAAAAGTAATTAATCATTTCAATTCAAGAGAAACTGAATATTTAATTGATGCAATTATTTACATGGTCAGAGGCTATGGTTTTGATAGTCAGAAATTTGAAATGAAATTAAAAAATTTTGGTTATAAAATATTTACTAAAAATGCTATAAAAAATTATAAAAATAAAAAGATATCATATAAACAAAAATACGATATCAACATCACAATAGATTGTCTTGATAGATTAAATGATTTTAATAAATGGATATTCATGTCAGGAAATGGGGGATTTACGGATCTTTGTAAACATGTTAAAGAAAAAGGAAAACATATAGAATTATGGAGTTTTAAAGAGGCTTATAACTCAACTGTGGAGCCTTACATTGATAAATTAAATTACATAAATGAAGACTTTTTCTATAAAAAACCTAAAGTGTCTGTGTTTGGGTTTCATAAAAATTGGGGACCAAAATGAAAAATGTAAGATCTGTTTATAAAAAATTAAAAGAAGTAAAATATCATTATTTAATCAAATTTTATAAAAAATATCTGAGCAGGGTCCCGAAAAATTGTAAATATAATTATCCTTATAAAATATCAGAGAAACATGAAATAGGCCTCTGTTTATGTCATCAACCCGAATTAGATTTATCAAAAGGAATTTATCCAAATTTAATTGATGTCTGTTATATTCCTGAACATTGTACCGATTGTAATGCCTTTATAAATAAATACACAAAAGAAGATATTAAAAGAATGTTTGAGGAGGAGTTAAAAGACCAAAAAATAAAATCAAAAAAATACCCCGATATATGTGCTTTGGAATGGGTGCTTGAACAATCTGTTATTGATATACCAACATTTAATTATTTACAAAAAATATATTTCTTTCTTAAAAAATTATTATTAAAGAGGATTTTATGAACGTCACAAAATTAGAACTGTGTAAAAGAATAGCAAGAAAATTGGGTTATAAACAAGTTCAGGATGTAAAACCTATAATCGAAACATTCTTAGATGAGGTTTTACAAGTTCTGTCAGAAAATCAAAGAATAGAAATCAGGGGTTTTGGAGTATTTAGTGTAAAAAACAGGAAACCTCGAATAGGTCGTAATCCTCGTACAGGTGAAATTGTTAATATAGCACAATATAAAGCACCTCATTTTAAATTTTCAAAAGAGGCTCAAAATAATTTTGAAACTAAATTAAATAAATTACAATAATTTAGTAGTGTAGAATTTTGGAGACCCACACCATAAAAACAATTAAAAACATTTAAAAAGATTCTTGATCGCAAAAAGATACTTCCAATTCTTTCAGGTATTGATCTCGGACTGGATAAAATGATTTCGAAAAAGTTAAAATAATGACTAAGAAATATGAATTTATACAGAACCCTATAACAGTCAACAACAGAACTCTGTATCAGATAAAAGGTACTCAGAGATTTTGATTCTATTAAAGCCGGGCATTTAGGTGAGTACATAGAGTCTGAAAAAAATCTGAGTTATGATGGAAACCGCTGAATTTTTAAAAACACTCGTACTTATGGAGATATTCAAGGTCTCTGGGAATGCTCAGGTCTCTGGAAATGCTCAGGTCTATGGGAATGCTCAGGTCTCTGGAAATGCTCAGGTCTATGGGAATGCTCAGGTCTATGGGAATGCTCAGGTTTCTGGAAATGTTTGTTTAGAGTACATCCCAATAAATTTTGATTGTGACTTTGACCTTTATGAATCACTTTATATATAATAAAAATGTAATAATCTTTAAATATTTTTTATCTTTATTAAGAAATAATATTAAAAATATAAGTCATTTACTTGAAAGGCTAAGAATTATGCAGTTAACTGTAGAACAATGTTATTCTGTATGCGTAAATCCCCTACAAAAATCAATTAAAGAGACCGTTGAAAAAAATAATCCCGGATGTTCTAAAGAAGAAATGCGTAATCTCATATATAAAGAACTAAAAGATTTTTCTGTAAATGAACAATATTTTGAATATACCTCAATAAATAATTTTTTAGGGGGCTACAGATGGTTTTTTGTTTGTCCAAAGTGTAAAAATAGAGCAACAAAACTTTTTCTTCCTCCCGCAGAGGCCAAAAATCGAGAACAGAGATATTTATGTAAAAATTGCCATAAATTAAAAAATCAATCTGCTATTCAGGGCCAAAATAGTATGTATAAAAAAGTAACTAGACCAATAAAAAGAATGAAAGAAATTGAAGATAAAATAGCACGGGGACATCTCAGACCTGAAAAAATTCAAAAATTACTTGATGAGCATGAAAGACTTGAACGAGATTTAAAGGCATCACCAGAATATCGATTATTCTCTTTTAAAAAGAAACATGATCTTCTTTAATAATGATCTTCTAATATTAACTTTAAATGTAACCGTTTAAGGAGAGTAGTTTGAATTCCAAAAATGAACCGTGGAAAGATCCTGGTTTAATTTCCCGGAAACTCCGGAATGATAGTGTTTATGTCGGAGTTGAAAAGATATTTAAAGAAAATATAAAAAAGTCCTGTGTTTCAAAATATCTTAAAAAAATAGCTGATAATTTTGTTGTAGCAGTAAAATTAAGAATTAAACCCCCAAAACGAAGATCACCTACAGAAAGACTTAAAGCTCGTCTTTATTACAGAAAAAACCGGTCTAAAATAAGAACTCAAAGACGAAGATATTTAAGAACTCATAAAAGTATACTAAAACACAGAAAAATGTTTATGAGATACAAGCCAAAATGGTTTAAAAAACCTAAACCTCCCAAACATATTAAACCTAAAAAAATAATAACTCCTAAAAGAAAATAGCACCTATTTTCAAACACTTACACAGATTTGAGCCGGTTCTGTTTAAAAAATCTGATCAGTCTGTTTTTCTACAGATTACTATAAAACGCCATGAAACGCCACGAAAAATGGCAAAAAAATGGCGTTCTGATTTTTGACATGAATATGAGTGTCCTCCGCTGAATTTTTTATCGTGAATTATATGATCAGTGTGTATAATGTGTATACCCACTGATGACACAGAACTGGATATGGCGACAATAGGCCCCTTGGCAAACACATCTGAGCAGAGGCTATACACCAGTACACCGGGGTAAACATGGTGTCTAATGGCCGTACACAGGCCGTATTGGACAAATGTCTGAGAAATATCATTCCATAGATTTGTCGGATCAAAAAATTATATAAAAAAGTCTTGCATTATGTATTAACATGTAATATATTATAAAGTATGAATAAAATTAGAGATAAAGACCAAGTGCTGACTATCCGGATCGAAGGACGTCTCATGAGACGTCTGAAAAAAATATGTGATCAGTTATATGGTGTAGCCGTGTCAAAATTCGTGCGAAAGGCCATTGAAGAAAAAATAAATCGGGAAGAAATCCGCCTGAAGGAATAAATTTTTTTTATCTACTCTTAATTTGTAATTACATGTAAAAACAGGAGACAATAGAATGAAAAATATATGGGTGGATGTGAAAGATATATGGAAGCCAAATTTTATCGAGGATTTATTAGTCAGGCCTGCT
>QNDG01000017.1 GCA_003645915.1 Candidatus Zhuqueibacterota bacterium
GGTATTGCCGAAGTTCTTCTGAATCTCGGTTTTGAAGTAACAGGATCCGACCTGCAGGTTACGTCTGTTACCGAACATCTTTCGGAACTCGGTGCGGAAATCTCCAAAGGCCATAAAGCGGATAATGTTTCAGGAGCCGATGTGGTTGTGATCTCTTCTGCAGTACCTGATGACAATGAAGAAGTCGCTGCTGCACACCATAAAAAAATCCCTGTTATCAGAAGGGCTGAGATGCTTGGAGAACTGATGCGCATGAAACAGGGTGTTGCAATAGCAGGTACACATGGTAAAACCACAACAACTTCTATGACAGGATTAGTTCTTCAAAACGGTGGATTTGATCCTACTTTGATTGTTGGCGGAAAAATAAAAAGCTTAAAAACAAATGCAAAGCTTGGGGAAGGTGATTACGTTGTTGTCGAAGCTGATGAATATGATCACTCTTTCCTTCAGCTTACACCTACAATTGCAGTAATAACAAATATTGAGACCGAACACTTAGACTGCTATGCGGATTTTGATGATATTAAAAATACATTTCTGGAATTTGCACATAAAGTACCGTTTTACGGCGCAGTTATTCTTTGTCTTGATGAGGAACCCCTTCAGGAAATGATTACCAGACTTGAAAGAAGAATTGTAACATACGGACTTTTCCCCCATGCAGAAGTCAGAGCAGAGAATGTTGTGTTCAGCAATGGCGGATCAACCTATACTGCCTGGTTTAAGGATAAGAAACTTGGCACAGTTAAACTTTCTTTGCCGGGTATCCACAATGTAAAGAATTCACTTGCAGCTCTTGCAGTAGGGCTTGAATTAGAAATAGAATTTTCAAAAATAAGCAGAGCTTTGTCAGATTTTACAGGTGTACACAGAAGATTTGAAATAAAGGGTGAAGAAAAAGAGATCATTGTTGTGGATGATTACGCACATCATCCCACTGAAATAAAAGCAAGCCTTCAGGGTGCAAAAGAAGGATTTAACAGGAGAATAGTCGCAGTTTTTCAGCCTCATCTGTATTCAAGGACAAGAGATTTTTACAAAGACTTCGGAAAGTCGTTTTTTAATGCGGATATTCTTATTGTTACTGATGTTTATCCTGCCAGGGAAAAACCCATTGAAGGAGTAACAGGCAGGCTGATTTCCGATTATGCAGAAGAAAGAGGCCATAGAAATGTTTATTATGTTCAGGATAAAAACGATGTTCCCGAATTTATAGAAGGATTATTAAAAAAGGGAGATATGGTTATTACCCTTGGTGCAGGCGATATTTGGAAAACAGGAGAGAAAATATTAGACAGGCTTAAAAACAGATGAGCAGCGAAGATCCGAAATTAAAGAAGCTAAAGCAGGTTGTAAAGGGCAAAATTTTAATTGATGAGCTTTTACGGGAGCATACTTCTTTTAAAATAGGAGGCCCTGCAGATTACTACATCTTTCCGAAAGATCTTGAGGATCTTTCGAATCTGACTTCCCTTTGTCAGCAGGATGGAATACCGGTTTTTGTAATTGGAAATGGCACAAATCTGCTTGTAAGTGATGATGGTTTCAGAGGAGTTGTTGTTGATATTTCGCGGACTTTCAGACATATAAAAACAAAAGAGACTCAGGTAACAGCAGGCGCAGGTGTGAGTCTTTCAGGTCTTATTTCTTTTTGCACTATAAGAGGGTTTTCCGGACTTGAGCCTTTGGCCGGCATACCTGGCCAGATAGGAGGATGTATTGCTCTTAATGCAGGAGCATTCGGAAGAGAAATAGGCGATCTGATTGAATATGTAAGAATACTGGATAAATTCCACACTTTGGAGAAAAAAACAAAAGATGAGCTGAATTTCGGATACAGAACAACAAATTTGCCGAAGGGGAGTATAGTTGTTGAAGCTGTGTTTAATCTTGCAGACGGGAATCCTAAAGAAATGGAAAGAGCGCAGAACTCGTATATAAAAAAAAGAAAGAGCACGCAGCCTTTATCTCTGCCTTCTGCTGGTTCTGTTTTTAAAAGACCGCAGGGAGACTATGCAGGAAGATTAATTGAGGATGCAGGGTGTAAGGGCCTCAGAATCGGCGATGCAATGGTATCAAAAAAACATGCGAATTTTATTGTAAATGTAGGAGTTGCCCGCGCTATAGATGTTGCACGGCTCATTGATGAGGTGAGAAATACTGTATTTAAACGCTTTGGAGTAACTCTTGAACCTGAAATAAGATTTTTAGGATTTAATTTATGACCGGATCAATGTTAAAAAAAGATGAAATGTTGTCTTCTCTGTACCGGCTTATTTATTCCGGCATTATAATTTTTCTGTTGTATGTTACGGGAAGAGGTTATTTAAACTGGCTTGAAAATTCTCCGCTGTTTGACATTAAATCAATAAAAATTGAGGGTTCCAATTATCTTTCTGAAAAAGAGGTTTTAAGGCTCAGTAATCTTGATATAGTAAAAAGGGTATGGGATGCTGATCTTGAGAGTGCTGTGGAATCAATAAAAACTTACCCTTTTATTGAAAACGCGGAAATAGTAAGAAGATTTCCGAATAGATTAGAGATCAAAATAAAAGAAAAAGAGCCTGTTGCTCTGATTAATTTTCAGGGAGATTTATACTCTGTTGACAAACAGGGACTTGTTTTACCGACAATTCCCGGCAGAATGTACAATTTACCGGTAATTTCAGGAAAGTTTAAAGGGGGGATAAAAATCGGAAGCAGAATCAGCGGTTCTATTGCTGATAAGGGTTTATTTGTAATTAGAACAATTATTACCAAACATCCCTATCTGTATAATGATATTTCGGAAGTATTTGTTAACAACGACGGGAATATTACTATTTATACACACAATAAGGGCATTCCCGTTAAAATGGGGAATAAAGATATATTAAACAGAATTAATTATCTATGGGCTATTCTGCAGGAGATAAAGAGAGAAAAAACAGTATCTGAGATAAAATATATTGACCTCAGATTCAGAGGCCAGGTCATAGTAGGAATGAGGACATAGAGCCATGAATCCATCAAAAGACATTTTCCGGAGTGATTCTAAGAGAATTGTTACAGGACTTGATATCGGCACAAGTAAGATTGGTGTCGTAATTGGAGAAATTACTCAGGATAATACTGTTAATATACTTGGAGTAGGTACAAGTCCTTCAAGAGGTTTAAGGCAGGGTGTTGTAATTAATCTTGATCTGGCTGTTGAATCTATTACAAAAGCAATACATGAAGCCAGGCTGACTGCAGGCGTTGATGTTAAAGAAGTTGTTGTAGGTATTGCCGGAGATCATATCCGAAGTGTTAACAGCAGAGGCGTAGTAGGTGTGTCACGTTCGGGACAGGAAATAACCCAGCACGATGTTGATAAGGTTATTGATGCGGCAAAGGCAATCGCTCTGCCAATTGACAGGGAAGTTCTTCATATTCTCCCGCAGGAGTTCATTGTTGATAATCAGGGGGGGATTAAGAATCCTATAGGGATTTCAGGTGTAAGACTTGAAGCTGAGATTCACATTGTTACAGGTGCTGTTACCTCTGCGCAAAATATAGTAAGGAGTGTAAAAAAAGCAGGGCTTAAAGTAGCGGGACTGGTTCTGGAGCCTCTGGCCTCAAGTAGTGCAGTACTGGAGCAAAGTGAAAAGGATCTTGGAGTTGTTTTAATTGATATGGGAGGCGGAACTACTGATGTTGCTCTTTTTTATGGCGGGGCAATAAGATATACTGCTGTGATTGGTCTTGGCGGTCAGATTGTTACAAATGATGTGGCTCTTGGTTTGCGGACACCTGTTGACCAGGCAGAGATTATTAAACAAAAATACGGGTATGCAACTTCAAGCGTTACAACCAAAGAAGATTCTTTTATTGTCCCGGGCATAGGGGGAAGAGAAGCCAGAGAAGTGAAGGTTAAAGATCTGACATCAATTATACAGCCGAGAATGGAGGAAATTTTCGGACTGGCTGCAAAAGAAATCAAGAGATCCGATTACGGAGATCTTTTAAGTGCCGGCATTGTGCTTACTGGAGGCGGCTCTCTTTTAAGAGGCACTGCCCAGCTTGCTGAGGAAGTTTTCGGGCTGCCTGCAACAATCGGAATACCACAGGGGTTTGGTGGATTAACAGAAGCTGCATCAAGTCCTATATTTTCTACAGGCGTGGGGCTTGTATTTTTTGGCGCAGGACTTGGTGAGGATGAAGTGAAAAAGTTCGGAACTGAAGAAGAAGGGCTTTTTTCAAGAATATATCAGTGGATGAAGAAGTTTGCAGATGATTTCATGTAATAAAAATGAAGTTTTAATCAGGCATCGCATATAAACGGAATTTTTTAGTAATAGGAAACGGATAAACAAAATGGAAGCAATTAAATATTTTCTGAATAAATGCATGCAGCAATTTTTAAATAAAAACCAAAGTTCAATATATAAAGGAGGCCAAAATGAGTAACGGTAGAATGCTTGCATTTGACTTTGCAGACGATGATAATATTGTTGCAAAGATCAAAGTGATAGGTGTCGGTGGTGCGGGAGGTAATGCTATTAACAGAATGATTGCAGACGGTTTGTCTGGTGTTGAATTTATTGCAATAAACACGGATAAACAGGCACTGGACAACAACAAAGCTCCCATGAGAATTCAGATAGGTAAAAATTTAACAAAGGGACTGGGAGCAGGAGGAAATCCTGAAGTCGGAAGAAAGGGAATTGAAGAGAATAAGGATGCCGTTATAGAAGCTATTTCTTCAACTGATATGGTTTTTATTACCTGTGGTATGGGAGGCGGAACAGGAACAGGAGCAGCGCCTGTTGTTGCTGAGATTGCAAAGGATCTTGGAGCGCTTACTGTAGGAATTGTCACAAAACCTTTTATCTTTGAAGGCAATAAGAGACTTCAGAAAGCGGAACAGGGGATAAGAATGCTCAAGGAAAATGTGGACACACTTATTGTTGTCCCGAACCAGAAACTAATCAACCTTGTTCCCAAACATACTCCTCTGGAACAGGCGTTCAGAGTTGCCGATGAAATCCTTTTGCATGCAACAAAGGGAATTTCGGATGTTATTAATGTACCGGGTCTGATCAATCTTGATTTTGCAGATGTTAAAACAATAATGAATCAAATGGGTGATGCCATTATGGGCTCAAGCATTGGCACAGGTGAAAACAGAGCAAAAGAAGCTGCAGAGCAGGCTATTTCCAGTCCTCTTGTTGATGATATCTCTATTAACGGAGCAAGGGGTGTTCTGGTTAATATTACCGGTGGTGCGGATCTCAGTCTTAATGACATAAACGAAGCAACAAGTGTTATTTACAATGCAGCAGGATCGGAGGCGAATATTATTTTCGGAGCTGTTATTGACAATAATATGAAAGATGAGGTAAGAGTAACTGTTGTAGCAACAGGTTTTAAAACCGGTATGTCAGGAAACGGATTTAAATTAGGGAAAAACGGAGACAGTCTGGATTCTTCTGTTTTTGATGTTGGCAGTGAACAGAATAATCTTGGTAAATTTGATGATGATATTATTCCAAGAGCTGCATCAGGAGTTATCGGACATGACGGAGGTTTTTCAATGTTAGACAGAGATGATCTTGGAATCCCTGCGTTTATAAGAAGACAGCTGGATTGACGGTTTTTCCCCATTGAGAAAAAATGATAAAAATCAAAAGACAGACAAGGCTGCTTTATATTATGACAGATTATTAGATGCAGAAAAAGGAAGAGAGAACCTGAAAAAAGGAGCTCTTGTCAAAGCTGTCTGTATTTTTCCCAATTCCTATAGTGTGGGAATGGCAAATATAGGCTTTCAGACAGTTTACAGATTTTTTAATAATCATGAAAGTATGTCATGTGAGCGGGGTTTTTTTGAAAAGAGGTTTGAGAATCAGAAAGCAGTTTCGTTTGAAACAAAAACGCCGTTAAACAGATTTGATTTAATAGGGTTTTCAGTCTCGTTTGAGCTTGATATTCTGAACCTTATAAAAATTCTTGTTCTTTCAAATATTCCTGTACTTGCTGAAAACCGGACTGATCTTGACCCTGTAGTAATTGCAGGCGGGCCTGCAGCAGGTTTAAATCCCTCCCCGATATCGCCTTTTGTGGACGGCCTCCTTGTGGGCGACGGGGAGGAGATTTTTTACTTGCTTGGAGATGTGATGGAGCAGGCAAAAAGACTTCGTTTGAAAAGAATGAATATTCTAAATAAAATTTCAGAAATCCCGGGAATGATTGTATATGGCAAACAGGGGAAAGTGGTAAGGCAGAGGTTAAAAGATCTTGATAAATATCCCAGTTATACTTCCATAGTTAGTCCGTTCAGCCATTTCAGAGATATGTTTGTTGTTGAGGTGTCAAGAGGTTGTCCGAGAGGGTGCAGGTTTTGTGCGGCAAGAGAAATATACAAGCCGTTCAGGTTCAGGAAAAGAGAAACAATTCTGTCTGTAATTGAAGGTAAAAATCCGGGTGCAAAACGGATAGGGCTGGAAGGATCTGCAGTATCTGATTATCCTGATCTTGCAGGATTGTGTGAGGAAATTCTGGAAAAGGGATATGATATCTCCTTTTCTTCTGTGAGAGCGGATAAGATTTCCGAAGCGATGAAAGAGGTGATAAAGAGAAGCAGGCTTAAGACTTTTACAATTGCACCGGAGGCAGGATCAGAAAAGTTAAGAATGAAAATAGGTAAAAATCTTTCGGACGCTTCTGTTATAAGAGGTGTGGAGAGGCTTGCACAAACAGATGTAAGGATACTTAAGCTTTACTATATGATAGGTCTGCCCGGTGAAACTGATGAAGATATAAAGGAAATTTCCAGATTGTCAAACAGTGTGGCAGACAGTTTTCTAGCAGTTCGGAAAGGAAGACAGGTAAGAGTAAGCGTGAATACATTTATTCCAAAACCTTTTACACCGTTTGAGTGCGAGCCGGTTTTAACAGAGAAGGAAATCAGAAGGAAAAGAGCTCTTATAAAAAAAGGAATAAAAAAGACTGGAAATATATTTTTTACAAACAGAAGTGCAAAAGAAGAGGTGCTTCAGGCAGTTCTGTCCCTTGGAGATGAATCCGTGGGATATGCAATGATGGACTCTGTAATATCGGGGATTAATTGGAAGAATGCTCTTTTAAAAAGAGAAATAAAATTTGAGAATCTGGTGCATTATGAAAGAGACTGCACAAAAATTAAAAGGTGGGAATGATTATACAGGGTAATAGTTCATGTGAATTATTTAAAATTGCCAATTTTTTGTCAGATTACCCTTATTTCCCAAAGGAGGAGAGAATGGCAGTACAGACATCTGTAAGAAAAGACAGCATTCCGGATATTTTCCTTTACAAAGGCAAAATGGTTATACCGGATTATGAGCTGGCTCATTACTTCGGAGTAAAGAATGAAACAATAAAGACGGTTTTTGAGTCGCATAGAGATCTTTTCCCGAGAGATATTGTTTTTATGGCGAGTAATTCCGGAACCGGTAAAAATAAAAAGCAGAAAACAATTTTGTTTACTGAGCAATCCGCAACATTACTTGCGGGGCTTATTAAAAATACAGACGCTGTTAAGGCGAATATGAGGCTTTTAAGAGTTTTCAGGCTGCTTGATTATATTATTGCCGTTTGATGTAAGTAAAGCGGAAAAATAAAGACGAAAAAAGGATGTTTTATCAGAAGAAAAGTGTCTGATATAATATGCCAAAGCAAATAATTTGGCAGATTGATTAATCAGTGTGTCTTTAAAATAATCAACTGCTTTTTATGTAAAAATTTTAATTACCATTTTCTCCAGTAATTTTCAATTTAAATTATTTTTATCCGGTTTACCAATTACTTTCCCTTATGTTTGATTTTGAAAATTTATATAAGGCTTATCCTGATTAATGAAAATGTCTGTTTAATAATCTTGACATTAAATCTATATTTATGTATCTTCTTAAAAGTATTAACAGTTATATTCTGGCTAAGAATAAATAATTTTTCGGGAACCGGAAATTTGAAATAATAAACCTGATATTTAACAATCCAAATAAACAGAAAACAACTGGGATTTTATAAATTCCATAATTTAACAGAATAATCTGTAATGTATGAGGCAGAGGGTGGATATCTATACTTTATTGAAAAAATTAATGGAAATTGACTCTACATCCGGAAAAGAGGACCATGTTGTTGATTTTATTGCCGGATATCTAAAAGATTCGGGTTTTGAAGTAATGCTTCAGAATGTAAACGGAAAAAGAAATAATATTTTTGCAAAAAAAGATGAACCGGTTATTGTTTTTTCCACTCATATGGATACTGTTAATCCATACATCCCTTATAGCGAGGATACGGACTACATTTACGGAAGGGGAGCTTGTGATGCAAAGGGATCTCTATCGGTACAGATAAAAGCTGCAGAAAAATTAGTTGAAAAAGGATTCGGGAAAATTGGTCTTTTATTTGTGGTAGGTGAGGAAGCAGGATCTGATGGTGCAAAAAAGGCAAACAATATAAGGAATAAATGTAAGTATCTGATTAACGGAGAGCCTACTGAAAACAAACTGATTTCCGGATCAAAAGGTGCGATACGGATCAGAATTGTTGCACATGGAAAAGCTGCTCATTCGGCTTATCCGGAACAGGGAGACTCTGCAATTTTCAAACTTATTCATCTTTTAAACAGATGGGAAGAGCAGGCTTATCCTGAAGATAAAATACTCGGTAAAACAACATGGAATACAGGATTAATCAGCGGAGGAGTTCAGGCAAATGTTATCCCTGCACATGCAGAAGCGGAAGTTATGTTCAGAACAGTTGTATCCTTTGAAAAAATGAAGTATATTCTTGAAAAGGATCTGCCTGCTGATATTTCCCTTGAATATATTTATCAGGCTGATCCCGTAATCTTGAACACTGCTGACGGATTTGAAAAGGATATAGCAGCTTTTGCAACGGATGTTCCTCTTTTAAATAAATGGGGGAAACCGTTTTTAATGGGGCCAGGTTCAATTCTTGATGCTCATACGGATCATGAAAAGGTTAAAAAAAGCGATCTTGAAAAGGCGGTAAATTTATACTGCGATCTGACTGAGATGCTTCTTAAAAATAAATAATTTACTTAAGTTTGTGATTTACGGAAAAATTTTATGATTGTAATGAAATTCGGCGGCGCTTCAGTGGGAAGCGTCAGGGATATTAAAAAAGTTAAAGATATAATTTTATCAAGAACTGATAAAAATCCGGTTGTTGTTTTTTCAGCAATGGCAAAAACAACACGTTCTCTTCTTGAAACTGCAAAGGAGTATGCAGCCGGGAACAGGGAGAAAGGTAATAAGCATCTTCAGCAGATAAAAGAGTTTCATCTTGAAATTTCGGAAAACCTGCTTGACACCGAAAATCACAAAGAAGTTACCCGAAAAATCAATGATTATTTCTCAATGATAATAAACAGCCTGAATGCGATTTTCTCACTTAATGAATTGTCTCCGAGAAGCAGTGACTCGGTATTGTGTTTCGGAGAGCTCTTATCAACACTTATAATTGAGAAATATCTGAGCCAGTCAGGAATAAATTCAAAACTGTTTGATTCCAGGAATATAATCAAAACAGACAGTACATTCACAAAAGCTGTGCCTGATTTTAAAAAAACCACAGAAAAGGTGAGCGAAATAATCCTGCCTTCATTAAACAGCGGTTTTGTACCGGTTATTCAGGGTTTTATAGGTTCGGACAGTAAAAACCTGACAACTACACTTGGATTTGAGGGGTCGGATTACACTGCGGCAATTACAGGCTCAATTCTGAATGCTGATATAATTGAAATCTGGAAAAAAGTGCAGGGAATAATGAGCTGTGATCCCTGTCTTGTAAAAAATGCAGTAACTGTGCGTTCGTTGACTTTTCCGGAAGCTGAAGAGCTTACTTTTTTTGGTGCAAAGGTTCTTCATCCCTCTACTGTCCTGCCTGCAAAAAATAAGAATATCCCAATATCAATTAGAAATACCGAAGACCCGGAGGGACCGTTTACACTGATAAAACCTGATAAAGAGTACGGAGATACAGGAATTAAATCAGTAACATTAATGAGAAATGTCGTATTAATAAAGTATAAGATTGGGAGTTATCAGGATTTTTATAAAATACAAAATAATCTGGATCGATATAATATACAGGTGATAATTTCAGAGTTTTTACACAACCGGGTTGAA
>QNDG01000018.1 GCA_003645915.1 Candidatus Zhuqueibacterota bacterium
GGAAGTGTGCTCGGCAATAATGACCTGGATCAAATATTAGTTGACCCTGAGGATGATGCAGTCTGGTATGTCACTTCTATTGAGAAGGGTCTGTATGTTACCTGGGATAGCGGCGCAACCTGGGTTCATGCTATTTCCGGAAAAGGACTTGATGCAGAGGGTCTGCATATTGATCCGGCTAATCCGGATATTGTTTATGCTGCAGTGTGGGATAAACTGTACAAATCAATCGACCGCGGTAAAAACTGGAGTGTTGTTTACACATGTCCAGAGTATATCCGTTCGGTACTGGTGAGCAGAGTTGACGGCAGTATTTATCTTGGCCCTCAGACAGAACAAAATTCATCCCCCGGAATTTACAAGTCAACTGACGGAGGACAGAATTTCAGCGTTATGCATTTTGGTGTTTCTACCCATTATTTAATCTGCTGGGATATTGTCGAAGATTCGGCAAATAATGTTATTTATGTCTCTACAGAACTTGCAGACCATCCTCAGCCGTACAATCCTCCTTTATTCAGATCTTCAAACGGCGGCAGTACCTGGGACAATATCGCTTTTATTGGCTGGCATGCACAGAAAATGGCAGTTGACAATGCAGACGGTTTTGTCTATTTCTTAAAGGAAGGCGGAGGTTTTTACAAATCATCAGATTCAGGAGATACCTGGAAACTGCTTAACGCACAGAGCATGATGTATTTTTTATTGGATCCCAATAATCCCAACCGGATTTTCGGATCTGATTATCAGGACTATGGTTCAAAATGTGCGTGGATGTCAGAAAACAGAGGCCGTGCATTCTCTTCATTGGGGCTTGAAGGATTAAAAGTAACGAGTATTAATATAAATAAAACAGGTACAAAATTGTACGCTTCTACATGGGGAGCCGGTTTGTGGACTGCTGATGTCCCTGAATATGTTTC
This sequence comes from Candidatus Zhuqueibacterota bacterium, assembly GCA_003645915.1. Classification (GTDB taxonomy): domain Bacteria; phylum Zhuqueibacterota; class QNDG01; order QNDG01; family QNDG01; genus QNDG01. The sequence goes on from QNDG01000018.1 coordinate 924, forward strand.
GTTTAACGCTATAAGAGTGGCCAATACAAATGACAGCGGTTTGTGGTCTTTAAGGGAAGCAGTAAATCTTGCAAATAACGGAGTCGGGCCGGATACAATCAGGTTTGATATCCCGAAGAGTGATCCTGGTTATGACGCTTCCTCAGGAACGTGGACAATTGTAAGCGCTGAGGATCAGATAACAATCAGTGATGACAGCCTTTTTATTGACGGCGATTCACAGAAGGAAAATACCGGAGAAGATACAAATACAAGCGGGCCCGAAATAGTACTGACAGCGGCAACCAGTGATATTCAGGCCGGATTGTATATTACAAGTGCATACAACCATATTTCTCATCTTGTGGTTAACGGGATTACAGGCTCAGGAATAGCTGTTATGAATCAATCTGCTCATCATAATCTGATTGAAGGGTGTTATCTCGGTACTGACGGAACAGGTGAGACGAGCAAACCCAATCAGTTTGGAATTTACATCTACAATTCTGCTGATAATCAAATAGGTGCACAGGACAGCAGCAGCCGTAATATCATTTCCGGAAACTCAAACCACGGTGTTGTAATGTCAGGCCCGCAAAGCCAGTATAATCTTATAACAGGGAATTACATAGGGTTAACTCCTGCAGGAGAAAAGCGGGGCAACGGAAGTTACGGTGTGTTTATCGGAGGCAGCGCTTCTGATAATGCTGTTACGAAAAACGAAATTGCATATAACGCAATTGGTGTTACTGTCTGGGATTCAGGAAGCAGCAGGAACAAAATTTCACAAAACAGTATCTATGGGAATTTAAGTAATGGTATTCTTATTTATACAGGCGCAAACGGAGGCATGCAGCCGCCTGTGCTGAATGTAAATGGCAATGTTATAACAGGCGTTACTCAACCCGGAGCTGCTGTTGAACTGTTTTCCGATAAGGAATCGCAGGGAGAAAAGTATGAGGACACAGTAACTGCTGATGCAAACGGTGATTTTGAATGGAGCGCAAATGCGTATGGTCCCTTTGTAACAGCAACAGCAACTGATGCCTTGGGAAATACGTCTGCATTCTCAGCCCCTGTCAGTGCTCCCTCCGGCGGAGAGATAAAAATCATTATTGTAACAACTACAAGTGAAACAGGATCCGGATCAATAACAGAGGCTATGCACACGGCAAAAAACCTGTCCGGCTCAAAATGCATTAAATTCAATATTCCCAAATCCGATCAGGGATATGATGCAGGAACAGGAGTCTGGAAAATCAGAACAACTCAAAAACTGTATGTCAATACAGACAGTCTTTATATTGACGGCCGTTCTCAGAAAGCGTTTATTGGTGAGGACTGTAATCCCCACGGGCCGGAGATTATGTTCAGCGGAGAACTTATGAGCGGAATAAAAGATGATTGTTTCTTTGCAAGAGAAGTTAACAGGTTTAATGTGTATGATCTTATAATTTCCGGATATTCCGGAGGCATTAATATGACAAATGTCAATGGGGGCACTATCAGCGGCTGTTACATCGGGTCAGATCCGTCTGGTATGGATTCAATTGGCAATGTTTTCGCTGTATATCTTACCAAGAGTTCTGATATCACTGTAGGATTTTCAGATTCATCAGGAGGTAATCTCTGTTTTGGCAGCAGTCAGGCGGATATGTATATTGACTTTTGCAGCAACATTGATGTTACAGATAATATTTTTGGCTTAAACCGCGCGTTGGAACGCTCTTGCTCCTCATATCACGGCGCTGCAGTGGCCTGGCATTCGGAAAGAATAAATTTTAAAAATAATACTGTGGGAGGCAGTAATGTGGGCCTGAGCCTGTATCAGGATTCCCTGTCCTTTGTCACGAATAACCTCTTTAATGTGTCACAGTCCTGGGAAAAGATCGGGAATTTGAATACAGGAGTCTGGCTGACGAATGGATCCCACGATAATTCCGTGAAAGACAATAAAATCGGATTCTGCGAGTTGTATGGTATCGCGCTTCAGGAAGGAGCAGTGCGAAACAGACTGAGCAGAAATCTATTAACCGGTAACGATTTTACAGGAATATATTTAAGCTTAGGGACTAATAATAATATTTCTGCGCCTGTCATTACGGCAGCTCTTTCGGATAAAGTGGAAGGCCATGCGGGGCAGGGAAATGTTATTGAAATATTTAATGATAACGACGGTCAGGCAAAAGAGTATATCGGTAAAACAACTGCTGACAATGCAGGCAATTTCAGCCTTGCTCTGTCATTGGTTCCTGTTCTTTCCAATATCACTGCAACAGCTACTGATGCGGACAGTAATACTTCAGCCTTGTCTGCTCCAATGAAGATAAGCGAGACAGGTATTGAAGATCCTGCAAAAATATCGGAGTTAAGATACTATCTGAGGCAGAACTTCCCGAATCCGTTTAATCCTTCAACAACAATATCATTCGGCCTGGCACAGAGCGGACTTGTTGATATCCGGGTTTATAATCTTAGAGGTGAAGAGGTAGCAGAGCTTCTGCATAAAGTGATGCATGCAGGAACTTACAGGGTGGTTTTTGACGGTTCATCTCTTGCTACAGGAGTTTATCTGGTACGGCTCTGTGCGGGAAAATTTGAGAGTATTGAGAAAATTCTGCTGGTGCGGTGAAGCTGCAGGGGGAGTGGTCAGTTGGTTACGCTCTTTCGGAATGAGGGTTATTGGCTTGTCATGCCCATGAAAATGGGCATCCAGAGGTATGGTGTGAAGGTATATACAATTTGTGATTAAACCCCTCAGCCCCTGGATTCCCGCTTAAAACATGCGGAAAGCCCCCCCCGGAGCACCGCAGATGGCGTAAATTTCCTGATGCCGGCAAAATATATCCGTCATATACCTTTACACCTATACCTCTTTGTCTTTTTTTGTCTTATTCCTTTTTTACCTCAATTGATTTTGTAACAGAAAAATCACCTGCTGTGAGTTTGATATTGTAAGTGCCGGGCTTTACGAATTTGCTTTTATTTTTATCTGATTCTGCATCTGTTGTAATATCCCACACAGCATAGTTAATGCCTTTATCTCCTGTTGCCTTAAGTTTTTTAACTGTGTTTCCCGAATTGTCCTCAATTACAATGCTGCACTCAGTATTTGATTTAAGATAGTAGAATATTGATACAGGTTTTGGCTTTGCCCACCACCAGCCGGGAAGTTTTACAGGTTCAGTATCAAAAAGAACTGTTTCAGATGAGAGAACCGAATCATTTAGTGCCTGAATGTATCTTACATCCATAGCCCACATACCCCTGCCGTGAGTTGCAATTACCATAATATCGTCTCTCGGATGAATAATCAGGTCATGCACAAAAGTTACAGGCAGATTATCAGCAAGAGTATTCCATGACCTACCTTTGTTAATAGAAACGTACACACCCCAGTCTGTGCCAACATACAAAACATTGGGATTTTCAGGATCTTCTTTGATTACATTAACAGGTCCGGCAGGAATATTGGCTGAGATATCTTCCCATGTTCTGCCGTAATCTGTTGATTTCCACACATAGGGAGTAAACTCGTCGTCTCTTTTTCCGTTTTGAGTTACATAAACAGTAGATTCGTCATACTTAGAAGCAACAATTTCCGATACCCATTTGCCGCTGGGCAGACCCTTTGTTATCTCTTTCCATTGTTCTCCGGAATCTTTTGTGAGCCATACTCTGCCGTCATCAGTTCCCACATAAATGAGCCCGAACTTGAGAGGAGATTCCGAAATGCTGAAAATTGTCTGATACGGGATGTCTCCGGATTTTTTCGGATCATTGTATGTCATATCCATACTCAGACGTTCCCACTTGTCTCCTCTGTTAAGAGAGCGGTACAGGTACTGAGTTCCGAAATAAATTATCCGCGGATTATGAGGAGAAATAATGAACGGAGCAAGCCACTGGCCCCTTAATTTAGGCTGGCCTTTTTTAATTTCCGGATAGATATTTTTCCTGTTTCCTGTTTTCAGGTCAGATCTGGTTATGTGTCCGTAAAAGCCTGCAGAATAGACAATGTCAGGATCTGTCGGGTCAATTGCATGGCACGAGCCTTCTCCTCCGGGTACATTTTCCCACTTTGTTTCAGGTATTGAGTTTCTTCCATTTGAAAGATCTACAACACCTCTGTAACTTCCGTGATCCTGAACAGAGCCGTAAACATGGAATGGAGTATCCATGTCATATCCCACATTAAAAAACTGAACAACTGGGAAATTGTTGTAAAATGTTCTCCAGTTTTCTCCTCCGTCGTAGGATATTGCAAGACCGCCGTCATTTACATTTACAAGGTAGTCGGTATTTTCCGGATCGATCCATAGTCCGTGGTGATCCATGTGCATTCCGTTGAGAGTTCTGTAGGTTTTACCTCCGTCTTCAGATACATTAAGAAAAAGTCCCATAACGTAGATTTTGTTCTCATCTACAGGATCAACCTTTATCTGCCCGAAAACCCAGCCGTAGGTTCCGGAGAGGCCTTCCATGTATTTGTTGTATTCGCTTACTCTTGTCCATGATTCACCGCTGTCATTGCTTCTGAAAACAGTAGCGCCTCTTATAACTCCGCCTTTAGGACGTCCATATGAATCAGTCTCTCCTCCGTAAGATTCTCTTGCTATCTCATAATTGTCAATAAATGCATAAATTACATTTGGTTTTGCTGCACAGAGATCAATCCCTATCCTGCCCCTGTATTTTGCTTCAGGCAGACCTGTATTTATGGGGCGCCAGGTTTCGCCTCCGTCTGTTGTTTTATAAATTCCGCTTCCTGTGTAATCCTTCTCATTCCTCGGATCATTCCATTTTTTTCTGATTCTCTGCCATGTTGCAGCGTAAAGAATGTTTGGGTCAGAAGGATCCATAACAAGATCAGTTGCTCCTGTTCTCTCATTGATATAGAGTATCTTCTGCCAGGTTTTACCTCCGTCTGTTGTTTTATAAACACCTCTTTCCGGATTATTTGTCCACTCGTGTCCTGACGCAGCAATATAAACTATGTCAGGATTTTTCGGATGAATTATGATTCTTGCAATTGTAAGGGTATTTTCAAGTCCCATATGCTGCCAGGTTTTACCTCCGTCAAGAGATTTAAATACACCGGCTCCGCAGTTTGAACTTCGGAATATGTTCTGCTCTCCGGTTCCTGCCCAGATAATATTCTGATCTGAAGGAGCAATTGCAATATCTCCGAATGCTGCAGAAGGCTCATTCTCAAAAATCGGTTCCCAGGTTATTCCCTCATTTTCCGTTTTCCATAAACCACCTGATGCAGTTGCTGCATAAATGGTATAATATTTACCTTTGGGGCTGCAAACTGCAATGTCAGTCATTCGTCCGCTGATATTAGTAGGGCCAATAAACTGCCATGGAAGATGGCGGAACAGAGAATTTTTTTCCATTAGGTTTTGTTTTTGAAAAGCAATAATTCTTTGGGATGAGTTGATTATTTCCCCTCTATGTCTTTTCCCGGATAAAGCATTGCCGGAAAATGAAAAAACAATCAACAGGCATAAAAACAGAAAACTTTTTATTCTACTCATTTTGTTCCTCCTGTTTTCAGGTTTATTGGAAAATTAACAAACAAGGGATAGTTCAATAAACATGTAAATTTATTTTAAATTAAGATTTTATTCGGAAAAATCAAACATAGTTTTTATTTTGTAAATTGATATTTTTGTTGTTGAGTAAGTAAAAAGTGTTATTTTGAATGTTACCCAGAATTTTCGTATTGCAGAAGGCGTGAGTTTTAAATATATTAACAGAGTTTACCATCCATATTTTATAGATAATGATATATCCGGAGTGTCAACTAATATAAGCCTTAGGTACGGACATGTTTAATAGAGGCAGTAATTTACCTGTGTTGTTTATCTATCAGGGCTGTTGTCCCAATTTTCAGGAGACATTTATAAAGAAGATAGTAAGTGTTATGATTTTTATTTTTGCTTTTTCACTAAGTACACAGGGAAGAGACTTTGTTTAAGGGAAAGATAAAAAGCGGGTGGTCGGTTGATACGTTTACAGGTCTCTGTATGCTAATCTGTCATTTCAAATCTACAGCATGCGGAAGCGAAATATTTTATCTTGCAAAGCTTGAGGATTTTTCAGTTATTTACACTTTTTCGGGATGACACTCAAACACGTAATTCCATATTAGCAGAGATTTTAAATATACCTGAGAAATGTTTCAATTGTTTTGCTTTTAGGCCAGATACTTTTTCCCTCAATTCGAATTATTATATTTTCTTACTGAAAGAAAATCGGGGCGGAAAAGAAAAATAATGAGGCACAATAAAAAAACTTGACAATTAAGATTTAATATATTATTTTAACAAATATAATTTAATGAGTTTATAGCCATAATAGAATATTTGTGGCTGAATAGTAAAATCAGCACTGCATCCTAAGCACGGACATCTTGTAAAATAAGAAAGGGGGATATTATGTCCAAAACTTTCCGTGCTGGGATTATATTAATCTTTGCCTCAATTTTTCTTGTATTTGCCTCAACAACACCACCTTCCGGCTCAATTATTGAAAATCATGAAACTTCTGCATCAAGTTCTTACATTGGCACCTATTCAGGTAATCTTTTAAAACAGGCTCAGCAGTTTTATCTTGACCCAGAGGATGCACAACCGGTTACAGGAATTGGGATTCTTTTAAAGTCTACTGACAGAGGTTCACCTGTTGGTGATATTACTTTGTCAATTTATACAAATGCAAGTGGTAACGTACCAGGTGATAAGGTAAGTGGTACGGAGAAATCTTTTACACCGGAGCTTGGCACATGGAACTATATTTCTTTTGATCAAGGTGTTACTCTGAATACAGGGTCAGACAACAAATACTGGATTGTAGCGGAAACTCAGAATCAGTCCGGAGATAATGATGCATATTGCTGGTTAAGGTCAACATCAAATACCTACACAAGAGGGTACAGAAAGACATTTAATAAGGATGGTACAGCACAGTGGAGTGGTTCTCAAACAGGAGATTTTTCTTTCCGAATTTATGGGGATGCTTCTCTTTCGGTTCTGCTTTACAGTGCAGAAGCAAAAAGAGAAGAAAAAAGTATAATTATAAGATGGATTACTGAATCGGAAACAGATGTTGAGGGATTTAATATTTTACGGTCACAAACAGAAGATGGTGTGTACCATAAAATTAACACAAGGTTGATTTTGTCAAAAGGTACAAGTTCAGGCAGGCAGTTTTACACTTATGTTGACAGAAGCATATCAGACTTACAAACTTACTGGTACAGAATTGAAGAAGTGAGTGCAAATAAAGCAAGTGTATTATGTACAATTAAAGCTGATGTGGTTTCTTTTAATCAGGGAGTAAGCAGAATTACAGGAATTGTTCCCAATCCTTTTAACCCGATAGCTGAAATTCATTTTTCTGCAGGCAAGGATGTTGTTAATGGAGATTTATCACTAAAAATTTATAATTTATTGGGCCAGGTTATTAAAACAATTGGCTTTAGAACTGTGAAAAGGCCAGGTAAATACACTGTAAAATGGGACGGCAGGGACGATAAAGGGAGTGACGTCCCTGCAGGATTGTACTTGTGTAGTATTGTTGTAAACGGAGTTATTATCACATCAGAGAAAATGTATAAGGTTAAATAATTTTAAAAGAAAAACGGGATTTTTACGCAGAACACGAATACAGGGAACGATCGCAACCGTTCCCTGTATGAATATCAGCGATACAGAACAATTTTATAAATTATTGAAAATGAATATCAATAAAAGGGGGAGGGGGGAGTTTTATAGCAAATTAATCTGTAATCAGAAATCGATGTTCGGTTATGATCCACTAATTACACGAATTAACACAAATTAAAAAAATAATCTTTGGGGATTTATTTGGCCTTCAATATATTCGTGAGAATTTGTGTAACGGTGTCCGGCTTTTGACGGATTCGTGGATCAGCTAATCCCGCAGTGGCCGGACGCAGTTACTTGAATTAACACAAAGTTCAAAAAGTCAGATTTCCTGTTTCTGCTAATAATTCTATATAACGTTATGCATTTACTGTTTGTGAAATGAAAAATAAAAATATAATTATGTTGACAGTAGTTTATTAATAATGTCAGTTGCTGTAATTCCTTCTGCTTCTGCGTTAAAATTTATAACAATTCTGTGCCGTAAAACAGGTTTAGCCACAAGTTTTACGTCTTCAATGTCCGGAGTTACTCTTCCGTTTAAAGCAGCTACGACTTTTGCACCGAGAATCAGATACTGAGATGCTCTGGGGCCGGCTCCCCAGCTGATAAAATCATTTACAAATGAAGATGATTCATTTTTATCAGGCCTGGTTTTTCTGGCAAGATCAACTGCAAAATTAACTACATTGTCCGATACAGGTATTCTTCTTACAAGATGTTGAAGTTCCAGAATATCATTTTTTGTTATTATTTTATTTAAAAAAGGTTCAGTACCGGTTGTTGTTGAATTTACAATTTCAATTTCTTCTTCTTTTGAAGGATAGTTTATAAAAAGAGAAAACATAAACCTGTCAAGTTGTGCTTCTGGCAGGGGATATGTTCCTTCCTGTTCAATAGGATTTTGTGTTGCAAGCACAAAAAAAGGCTCATCCAGGGGAAAAGTCTGTCCTGCAATACTGATTTCGTGTTCCTGCATTGCCTGAAGAAGTGCTGCCTGTGTCTTGGGAGGAGTTCTGTTTATTTCATCAGCAAGAATAATGTTTGAAAAAACAGGCCCTTTAATAAACCTGAATACTTTCTTCCCTGTGGTTTTGTCCTCTTCCAGAATTTCAGTGCCTGTTATGTCAGAAGGCATTAAATCCGGAGTAAACTGAATCCTGCTGAATTTTAAATCCATAACTTTTGCAATTGAAGAAATAAGCAGAGTTTTTGCAAGCCCCGGAACGCCTATTAAAAGACAGTGCCCCTTAGACAGAAGAGAAATAATCAGGTTTCTGATAATGTTCTCCTGCCCCACAATTATTTTATTTACTTCATTTAAAATTTCAGAGTATCCGGTTTGAAGAGCTTCTAAAAGCTCAAGGTCTTTCTTGTTTACATTTTCAGACATCAGTTACCTCGATAAGTGTTATGAATGGATATAAATTAGTTTAAAATAACCATAAAGTCAATTAAAAATAATCAGGGTATCCCCCGAAAATTTAAGGGAATTTGAAGAGGGAAGTTTGTAAGCAAGGTTTATTTTTTGCAGGAATAAATTTATTTGTTCCTGA
>QNDG01000019.1 GCA_003645915.1 Candidatus Zhuqueibacterota bacterium
ACGGAATTGTTTTTACAGATCCTTTTATAGTTACAACCGGAGAGATCGCCCAGGTAATCAGTCACAGCCCGGAAGATTATATTAAAAAATTATTGGTTTTCCCAAGAAGAAAAATCAAATCAATTGTTGAAGGAATGGCAAAAGATCTGGGAGATAAAAAATTATTGATTATTGAAGCCCAAAAAAATAAAATTACTGTTTCTCAGGCTGAGGTAGATTCAGTATTGGAGAAAATATATAAAAATTACGGTGGTGAAATTAAATTTAAAATGAATCTCAGAGAAAATAATATCAACAGAAAGTATTTTTATGAAGACGTAAAAAATTCGCTTCTTGCTGATAAATATCTGGAAAGTGTAATAGGCTCAAAGCTTGCTGTTTCTGAAAAGGATGTAAAGGCTCAATTTCTAAGTGATACAACAGTAACTTTACGCCATATAATGGTGTCATTAGATGTTGGCGAGAATGCTAAGGGAGTAGCGTATAAAAGAAGAATGATTGATACTATTCATGAACTGGCATTGAAGGGTATTGATTTTGCAACTTTGGCAAAAAAGTATTCTGAAGACGCAAACACGAAAGAAAACGGCGGTTTGATTGAAGGCCTGCGAAGAGGAGATACTGAAGCTGCTTTTGATTCTGCAGCATTTGCAACTCCTGAAGGAGAAATCAGCGGTATTGTCAGAACTTCATATGGTTTTCATGTAATTAAAGTTATTAGTAAAAAAACAGGCCAGGGAGATTTTGACGAACAGAAATCGAAAATCCGGGAAAGTTTATACCAGAGAAGCTGGGATGAATATCGGGAACAAATACTTGATAGTTTAAAAAATGTTTATCATTACCGTTTTGTAAGCATTGGCGGGTAACTTTTAGATTAATTTTAAAAGATGTCTTAATTAACTCTGTTTATTGGATTGTTTAGAATGGATTTATAGTTGTTCACATCCTCATTAATTACCAGGATTAAAATAATATAGAAATAAAAAGGACATAGCGAATATCTGCCATGTCCTTTAATTTTATAAATACCATTACCCACTTATTTATTAAAGATGTCTCTGATTTTTGTTTAACCTGTAAGATTTTCAAATTGAATTTATCTGTTCTGTTTTTAACTTGGATTATACATAAAAACTCAGAAAAATACAGCTAATGGCTATAATTACAACAATTTACAAAAAATTCAACTTTGGAACTAAGTTTTTATTAATGTGATGATTTTGAGCTTAATACTCAGTTCTATGAATTGATCAGGTTAGAAAAATTATTTGAATTGATTCGGATTTAGTAAATAAAAATAAGTGATCGTAATTTCGATGTTGTACGGAGCATTGAACCTTCTTAAAAAAGCAGTAAAAGTTGTTTTGATTAAATTTGTTGTAACGTTAGTGAGCAATCATCGTATTATAATAGGGAGTTTATAATATTTATAAAGCGTTAAAAGGAGATTTTCAATGAAACGTTTTAAAAAACGCCATTTTGTCTGGTTATCAATAATAATTATTATTGGGATTATTTTTGTATCTGTTGTCATTAAAAATAAAGACAAAAATAATGAACAGAGAAATATAGTTAAAGTTAAAATTGATACTATTACTGAGAAAGCTCTTGCAGTGGGATCAATTGAGCCTGTGAATGAAGTGGCTGTAAAATCAAAAATGTCCGGAGTAGTTGGTAAACTTTATGTGAATGTAGGTGATTATGTAAAAGCCGGAGAACCGCTTCTTGAAGTAAAACCCAATCCGACACCTCTTGAACTTGTTCAGGCAAAACGTAACATTGAAATGAAGAAAATTTCTCTCGGTGCATTGAAAAATGAGCTTGAGAGAAAGAGAGAGCTTAAACAGAAAAACCTGATATCTGATTATGAATTTGAATCAATGGAAAAGGATTATAATGAAGCTCTGCTTGATTATAAAATTGCTTCCGAACAACTTGAACTGTTGGAAAAAGGCAAGGTAACGCTATATAAAAAATCGATTGATTCAATTATTAAGTCACCTATAAGCGGGTATATACTGGAAAAAAAGGTTAATCTCGGTGACCCTGTAGTACCATTAACATCATATCAGGCAGGAACAGAGCTTATGCGTATGGCAGATATGACAAAACTTATTTTTAAAGGAACTGTCGATGAAATAGATGTTGGTAAGATAAAAGAAGGAATGAGGGCAGAACTTCAAATAGGAGCACTGCCTGGTAAAAATGTAATAGGACATGTATCCTTAATCTCTTTAAAAGCACGCAAAGATGCTAATTCTACTGTTTTTCCAGTTGAGATTGTAATAGACAGTACAAACGGTGCAATGTTACGAGCAGGTTTTTCCGCTAATGCAACCATAATTATTGCCAGGAAACAGAATATTCTTACACTTCCTGAAAGAGTGGTTTATTTCAGGAATGATTCAGCCTTTGTGAGAATTCCCAAAAATACGGATGGTTTTGAAGAAAAGTATATAGAAACCGGGTTAAGTGATGCAATTCTAATTGAAGTAAAATCAGGTTTGGAAAAAGATCAGGAAGTTCTTGAAAAAGAAACAAAGGAAATATTATAGAATCGGACCATCTGGAGAATTATGAAGAATCTGTTAGATAATTTTAATGAAATATTACTTTACCTTAAAGAGTATAAATCCCGGACATTTTTAACAATGTTTGGAATAATCTGGGGTACTATCACTATTGTCGTACTCCTTTCATTTGGTGTAGGTGTTAAAAAATCCATGAGCAAAAACATGCACGGTATTGGCGAGAGTATTGTACTTGTATGGCCGGGAGAAACTGCCTTGCCGTACAAAGGATATGGTATAGGCCGACCTGTTCTAATCACAGCGGAAGATGTAATGCTTATTAAAAATGAAATCCGGGAAATATGCCTTGCAAGCCCGGAGTTTTCAAGGTGGAATACTTATATTAGATTTAAAGACAAAAAACAGAGCGTTAATTTAACGGGAATTATCCCGGAATACGGAGAGATGCGAAATATTATTCCCTGTCCCGGTGGAAGGTGGATAAATGATCCTGATCTAAATGAAAGAAGAAGAGTTGTTTTTCTTGGGAATAAATTAAAGAATTTTATTTTCGGGAAAGACGTTAATCCTGTAGGGGAATATGTATTTGTAGGTGATATCCCTTTCAGGGTTATAGGGATTTTAAAAAAGAAAACTCAAAATTCGTCATATAATTCAAGAGACGAGGACAGAGCATTTATCCCGTCTTCAACATTTACTACTATTTTTGGTGAGAAATATGTCTCAAATTTTGTGTTCAAAGTGAAAAATCCGCATGATTCTGAAATAGCACAGAAAAAAATTTACAATATTCTCGGTAATAAATACCAATTTGATTCGGAAGATGAGGAAGCTCTTTCAATATGGGATACGACTGAAATGGATAAGTTTGTAAACTCATTTTCCATGGGGATGAATGTATTTCTCGGAATTATCGGAGTTATTACTCTGATAGTAGGCGGAATAGGTCTGGCAAATATTATGTATGTTGTTGTTGAAGAACGAGTAAAAGAGATAGGTATAAAAAGAGCATTAGGTGCACGGAAAATTGTTATTTTAAGACAGTTTATTTTTGAATCATTTATTATTATTGGAATTGGTGCTGCAATAGGACTTATATTTTCGTTGATTATAATAAAAATTGTAAGTATGCTCCCTATTCAGGAGTATGTGGGGACACCGGAGTTTTCACCTGCAGTTGCCGTTATCTCTATTTCCGTTTTAGCGGGTATTGGATTTACAGCAGGTTATTTCCCTGCGCGAAGAGCCGCAAATCTTAATGTTGTGGACTGTATAAGATATTAGCAAATTTTACGGAGAATTAATGAATTTAATTATTTTGATAAAAGAGTTTATTGCTGATATTAAGAAACAAAAACTCAGAGCATTTCTTACAACAATTGCAATAACATGGGGATCTCTTGCAGTTGTTCTTTTAATGGCATTTGGAAGAGGACTTGACTTCAGAATGAGTGAAAGTCTTTTAAATGCCGGCGAATATACAATTACAATATACAGTGGACAGACTTCAAAAAAATACAACGGCCTTCCGATTGGAAGACCAGTAAGATTGGTAATGTCAGACAGAGAATTGGTTGTACAAAATCCCGGTGTAAAATTAGTCAGTGCTAACTTCGGTAAATATATACGTTTAAAGTATCATGATAAAATTGTAAGAACATACATGGAAGGTGTTGAACCGTCATTCGGAATTATGCGAAGGATGTATCCGTCTCCCGGAGGAAGATTTATTGATGATAAGGATATTGTTGAAAGAAGAAGAGTGCTTTTTCTCGGTAGTGTAATAGCAAAAGAACTGCTCGGTAATATAGATCCAATCGGTCAAAAAGTGGATGTTGACGGCCTGCCGTTTACTGTAATCGGAATTATGCCGAAGAAACTGCAGTCGTCAATGAGTAATGGCCCTGATGACAGAAGAGCAATAATTCCAAATACAACATTTCAGAGTATTTACGGATACCATTACATCAGGCAGCTGCTTGTTATGCCGCTTAATCCGGGGAAATCAAAGACAATTGTTAAACAGATACGTTCAATTTTTGCCAGAAAATACAATTTTGCCCCTGATGACGAGAATGCCCTTTCAATATGGGATATGAACGAGGCTATGGAATTAAATGCTAAGATATTTCTTGGCTTTAATATTTTTCTTACAGTAGTAGGAAGCATGACCCTTGTAATTGCAGGTGTTGGAGTGGCTAATATTATGCATGTTGTAGTTAAGGAAAGAACAAAGGAGATAGGAATAAAGAGGGCAGTAGGAGCAAAACGTTTTCATATTATGTTTCAGTTTATTTTTGAATCCCTTATGATCTCCATTACCGGAGGTACACTCGGTATTCTGCTGGCAAAAGGGATTGTTTCTGTTATATGGAAAATACCTGCTCAGGATGAAGTTGCACAGTTTTTATTAAGACCGATACTGTCAGACAGCGTTGTATTTGTTACTTTTATTATCCTTACAATGATTGGCCTGCTTGCAGGATTAAAACCTGCAGCACAGGCTGCACGTTTGGATCCTGTTGAAGCGCTTCGTTATGAGTAATTTTTTATAAAGAAATAATTGTTATAACTGTCAGATTACAAACTGAAAATAGAAGATGAATATCGAATATAGATTGGAGATTTTCCCGATTCTGACTATTATATTTTCCCCTGATAGAAAATCGGGATTAATTGTAAAAGATGAAATAAAAAATTGGTGTTCAGAGTTCGAAATTATTAATGCACTTTTGAATTATAATTTGCAGATGCCGGATAAATTAATTTAAAATCTGACAAACACTAGATTATATTTTTTTTCTTAAAAAGCCTCAGTGGCAAAATATCTTAAACAAAAAAAGGGACGCACAAACTGTGCGCCCCTGATGTTTGGTTAACTTTATATTTTAATTACTCTTTGGTGCAAGAAATTTATTGTACAGAGCAAGACCAATAATAGTGAATACTCCGATACTGCTGAAAATAAGCCACAAAATTTTTGGCTGGTTCAGATAATCTACGAAATGGACATAGAGTTTTGCACCAAGAACACCTCCTATGGAACTTCCGAATACTCCGTAAAGAAATACATACCCCATATACATAGCTTTTTTATCTTTTGGAGCAATGCTTCCGATGTAACTTAGGAATTTGGGATGCGCAGTCATTTCTCCGATAGAGAATATTGATATACCTGCAAGAAATACCCAGATATTTGTGTTTACAGCAAGAATAATCATTCCAAGAGTACCAAGCCCGATTCCAAACATCATTGTTGGCAGGGCTTTTGTCTTTTTCACAATAGATGAAATTATCAGCTGCAAAAGAATAATTGTTCCTGCATTTATGACCGTTACATGTTCAACATCAAAGAACCAGTTTATATGAAGGCCGAATTTATTAAGAAAACCGTTTATTGCATGGTTCAGTGAGGATGCGTCCACATAAGCCTGCACATACCACAAAACAGAATCAAACATCTGGAAATAGACCACCCAGAATCCTGAATAGAGAAATATCATAAGCAGGAATTTTGCCCTGTTTCCGAACTCGAAGGTATCTGATTTATCTATAATAAACAGAGATGAAACAGAAGCGTAAATTACTGTTGAGATTATTCTGCTGAGAACAGAAAGACCGGGAATAATCCATAAAAGTATGGCGATAAGTCCGAACATGACAGGCGTAAATGAGGATGTTCCTTTGTTCGTTTTCTTACCGTTAAAATGGGTTAGAGAAATTGCAAGAGCAGATAAAATCAGGGCAATTACAAAGAGAAGGAAAAAAGGCCTTCTGTGAGTCGAATCAACAAATGTATCAATTTCTTTAATTGTAAGTCCCGCAAGAACAGGCTCCCCGGAAAGCGATTTAAAAAGCCTGTCTCTGTATTCCGGATAATCAGCTTTTGTGCTCAGATTTATCTGAAAATGAGTTTCATCAATTTTATAAACAGCGAATTTACTCTCAAGATTTTTCTTCTGTTTAAAAATCAGTTTTATTTTTTTATCGGATCTGTTTACCCATTCCTGCAGATCTTTGCTTGTAGTAAATTCAAACCCTTTAAAGGAATGTATCTTTTGAAGGAGTTCGTCTTCGAATTTATCAAGATATGCAGGTTTATAAACTGTAAGGAACGCAGAAGATGAGTCAGAAATGTTCAGGGAGTAATTCTCCGGCCCAAGCATATTTCTGTGCACTTCAAATACAATAATATTCCCCTGATTTTCAATTCCTATTTTATTAATCTTTGCCTCAACCGGAGGTTTGTTAAGATAGTTGTAGAATGAATATACGGTTAATGATCCCAGAACAATTGTCCATATTACTCTTTTTACTGCTGAATTTTTCATCTGATGAAAAAGAAGAACAATGGGTGAATAAATAATTTCAAATGCATGAGCAAGAGTTTGTATCAGTGACATCTGCTCTCTTTTTTGTATTCGATCTTTTAAAGTAGGATCCTTAAAAAAGAAAATTGTAGGAATAAGCATTGATGCTGTACAAATTGCAGAAGCAATAATTACATATCTCGGATTAAGTGCCTTTAAGTAAGGTACAAGAACCAGTGGAAAAAGAAAAGCTCCGATATTAATAGACCAGTAGTAAATCCCGAAGCCCAGAGTGCTGTTTTCTTCATCTGTGATTTTTGCTATGGTTCCGGAAATTAAAGGTTTAAATGTACCAGCACCGAATCCCATTACTACGAGGGAAGCAAATACTGCTCCGTATGAAGTTGTCTGACTTGTAAAGAAATATCCCAGCCCAAGAATACTGAAAGCTGTCATTAACAGCTTTCTGTATCCGAATCTGTCGGCAAGGACTCCTGAAATTATTGGAAGAAAGTAAAGAAGAGGTTGAATAACACCCTTAATCACACCAACATTTTCTTTTGGGAAATCCAGAACGCTTACAAAATAAACAGATAAAAAACTCATCATTCCGTAATACGCACCGCGTTCAAAAAATTCAAACATAATTACCAGCCAGAACATCGGAGAAAATGACTTTACACCCTTCTTTTTCTTCTGTTCCTTATTCATGAATCTCTCCCTGGTTTGTTAATAATGAAGGTTTTGACAAAATAAATATAACAATCTTTGGTATAAACATCCAAATAAATTTTTCATTAAAATATCATATTAACAATTGTTATATACTTTCTGCTTGCAAATTTTACAAGTTTGTTTATCTTTTATAGGAAACCTAATAACAGGAGGGTGTAAGATGAAAATTGGTATTAGAGTACTTGCTGTATTAACAGCAGTAATTTTGGTGCTTTCGTGCGCATCAACATCAAGTATTTCTATAAAAGTTTTAAAACCGGCAGCTATAAGTATGCCCGGAGTGCATAAAATTGCAGTTATTGATTTTCACGGAGAAGGAAGGTCGGGCAGTCAGATAGCCACATTACTGCAATCAATGCTTCTTGAAACAGGATATTATGAGATTCTTGAAAGGGAAAAAATAAACAGAATTCTTGAAGAGAAAAATATGGCTTTATCGGGAATTGTTGATGACCAGACTGCGGTACAGGTAGGATCTCTTCTCGGTGTTGACGCACTTATATTCGGAGATGTTACAACTTACGAAATTGAGCCTGATAAAAAGATTACGAAAAAAGTTAAAGAGAAAAAACATACAGGTAAATACCAGTGGGTTCAGGAAAAGGACAAAAAAACAGGCCAGGTTAAAACCGTTAAAAAGGAAATTATAGAAGATGTCTGGGTTGATAAATCTTACTGGGTAAGAAAAGGCACTGTAGCAATTAATTTCAGAGTTGTTAATGTGAAGACCGGACAGCTTCTTGCAGCTTACAGTGATTCAAAAAGTTATGACAGCAGCAAGGAAAGAAGGTCAATATTTTCTTTGAGCGATAACAATAGCCTTAAGCCCAAAGGTGAGATCTTAAATAATCTTTCCAGAGTAATTTGCAGTACTTTTGCAAAGAAAATTGCACCGTATTATGTAAATGAGAGAAGAATTATTGAATCAGGTGAAGGTAATATTGATGTTGGTAAGAAATTTGCTGAATCCGGATTATGGCCTGAGGCTATTGAAGCATGGCAGCAGGCTGTAAAAGAAATGCCTGATGAGCCGGCTGCATTTTACAATCTTGGACTTGGATTTGAAGTGCAGGGTGATCTTGACAAAGCTGAGAAAGCTTACAAAATAGCAGTTAAACTGGAAGCAAAAAAAATGTACATGGAAGCTCTTACCAGAATCAGACAGGCCAAAAGAGAAAGAGAAAAGTTAAGAGAACAATTGGGCAGTTAAATTTACAGATAGATTTTTCCGAAATATACCCTGGCATATGCGTAATTATGTCAGGGTATAATAATAACTGTATAATTAATTTGTTATTAAGCGATGCTTAATCCGGGCAACCTCCGGATTATGATGTTTTGTTTTCAGTTGTGGAACGTTATTAAATCAAGAGACAGGTATGCTTTTTAATTCCGTTGCATTTGCTGTTTTCCTTCCTGTTGTTTTTTTACTTTACTGGTTTGTTTTTCAGAAAAGTATCAAGCTTCGTAATTTTTTTCTTCTTATTGTCAGTTATATTTTTTACGGGTGGTGGGATTACAGGTTTTTGTCACTTATTTTTATAAGTTCCTTAGTTGACTATCTTGTTGGCATGAATCTTGAAAAAACAGATTTAAAAACAAAGCGTAAAATCTTGTTAATTATAAGTTTATCTGTAAATCTCGGTTTTCTCGGCGTTTTTAAATACTTTAATTTTTTTGCAGATAATTTTACAGCTCTTTTTACATCCCTGGGATTCAATGTTCATCCGCGAACCATTAATGTTATTCTTCCGGTAGGAATAAGCTTTTACACATTCCAGACTTTAAGCTACACAATTGACATATACAGGAAGAAATTCAAACCAATAAAGGATTTTATAGCATTTTTTGCATTTGTAAGTTTTTTCCCTCAGCTGGTTGCAGGACCTATTGAAAGAGCTTCAAATCTTCTGCCTCAGTTTCTTGAAGTAAAAAAGTTTGATTTTGACAGAGCAAGAGACGGTATGAGGCAAATTCTTTGGGGCCTTTTTAAAAAGGTTGTAATTGCAGATTCTTGTGCAGTTACTGTAGATTATGTTTTTAAAAATTATACGTCTCTAAGCGGAAGTGCACTTTTTTTCGGTGTCTTCTTTTTCGCTTTTCAGATTTACGGAGATTTTTCCGGATATTCCGACATTGCAATAGGCACTGCAAAGCTGTTCGGATTTTCGCTTATGCGGAATTTTAATGCCCCTTATCTTGCCAGAGATATAGGAGAGTTCTGGAGAAGGTGGCATATATCTCTGTCAACATGGTTCAGAGATTACGTATTCATCCCTTTGGGCGGCAACAGATGCTCAAAATTTAAATA
>QNDG01000020.1 GCA_003645915.1 Candidatus Zhuqueibacterota bacterium
ACAACCTGCTGATTACAAATCAGCTGCTCTACCAATTGAGCTACGCCAGCGTACAAATAATTTACAGGATAAGATTATAAGAATTATTTTGTTTATTGTCAACAAAAAATTTAATTAATTTAACTTTTTTTCACCCATGTTGTACCCTGCTTGCCATCTCTGATCTCATAACCCAGTTTATCAAGTTCATCCCGTATAAGATCAGCGCTTTCCCAGTCTTTTCTCTCTCTTGCCATTGACCTCAGTTTCAGCATTAAATCAAGCAGTTTGCTCTCATTCTCAGCAGATGATTTCCGGCTTTTTGTTAATTCCAGACCAAGGACATCTCCGGATAACTGAAAAAACAGATCTGAAATTTCCCTTAATTCTTTTTCATCTTTATCAATGTCCAGTTTGTTAGCATAATTAACCATATCAAAAAGCACTGAGATTGCACCTGCTGTATTAAAATCATCTTCCATAAAATCAAAAAAACGTTGCCTGAATTCTGCAGCTTTAGAGCCATCTTCAGTAACATTTAATCTGTTTTCATTTTTACTGCAGAATGCTGACAGTCTTTCTGCACTATTGCTAAGCCTTCCGAAACCTTTTGCCGCTCCCTCAAGAGCTTCCTTTGAAAAATCCTGAGGCGATCTGTAATGCCCCTGGAGAATAAAAAATCTTACCACCATAGGATCAAAATCATTAAAAAGTTTATCCAGCGTTATAAAATTTCCCAGGGATTTACTCATTTTCTGACCATCAACTGTGACCATATTGTTATGAAGCCAGTATTTAACAAACTGTTTTCCTGTGGCAGCCTCGCTCTGTGCAATTTCGCACTCGTGATGCGGAAACTGATTATCAAGTCCTCCGCCGTGAATATCAATTGTTTCTCCGAGAAACTTCATGGACATTACAGAACATTCTATGTGCCAGCCGGGATATCCCACACCCCAGGGTGAAGGCCACTTCATAATATGAGTCGCATCTGCTTTTTTCCATAAAGCAAAATCCGCGGCATTTCTCTTATCCGAAGCGACCTCTACTCTTGTTCCTTCCTTCAGGTCATCAATATTCCTTCTTGAGAGTTTGCCGTACTCTTTAAATTTTGCTACTTCAAAATAGACATTCCCATCGGCAACATAAGCAAAACCTTTGTCTATTAAAACCTTGATCAGCTCTATCATTTCTATGATAAACCCTGTGGCTCTGGAAGATATATCCGGCCTTAATACATTTAAGCTGTCCATTGCTTCAAAATATCTTCGTTCGTACTTCTGAGCAATCTCAACAGGCTCCAGCTGCTCTATTCTGGCTTTTTGGATAATTTTATCTTCTCCGTCCTCGCTGTCGCCGAGCAGATGCCCTACATCTGTAATGTTCTGTACATATCTGACTTTATAATCAAGCGCTCTTAAAAACCGGATTATTACATCAAAAGAAACATAGCTTTTTGCATGTCCGAGATGAGGATCATCATAAACTGTTGGACCACAAACATAAATTCCCACAAAGGGAGGATTTAAAGGTTTGAACTCCTCTTTTTGTTTTGTTAACGTGTTGTAAACTTTCAGCATATCCGTTTCCTTTTTTTATTGCACAATAGGATCATTATACATATCTTTTTAATACAATGCAAAAAATAAATAAAATTTTTTTGTATTTAGCAATATTTATTTCCGGATTAACGGCAATTTCTTTTCAGATTACCGTTTTCAGAGAGCTGATTGCACTGTTTTACGGAAATGAACTGACTACAGGAATTGTACTTGCTGTCTGGCTTTTAAGTACAGCACTGGGAACCAGGGTCTTAGTATACTTCTATAGAAAAAATAAAATTTCCGTGAGAATAGTAGCTTTCTTTCAATTTATGACTGCTATGATGCTTGCTGCTTCTCTTTTTCTGATACGATTCATCAGACAGATACTATCCATTGCTCCGGGTGAGATAGCAGGACTGGATAAAATAATTCTCATAACAATAATGACAATTCTTCCTCTGTGTGCGGTATTGGGGCTCTCTTTTGCCTCGGTTTGTATGTTCCTTGAAAGGAGAGATTCTCCGCACAAGAATGTCAGCAGAGTCTATTTTGCCGAATCTCTGGGATCTGCAGTTGGCGGTATAATTACCAGCTTTATACTGATCCGTTTTCTGGCTCCTGCAGAAACAATGATAGTGCTGTTTATTCTGAACCTTTCCATATCTATCATTCTACTGCTTCGCAATAAGCCCGGACTTGCCACAACTCTGATTTTTATAACTTTGATAATTGCTTCTGTAATTTACTCTCCTGCAAAAAAAATTCTGCAAAAAGCGCCCTGGAAAAATTACAATTTAATTTCAACCGTAAATTCAGTTTACGGACGCATAACTATTACGGAAACAGGAGGGCAGTACAATTTTTTCCAGAACGGAGTTCTTCTTTTTTCAGTGCCGGATAAACTTACGGAGGAAGAATCTGTTCATTATGCACTCCTTTCACATCCTGCCCCTGATAAAGTTTTAATTATAGGAGGAAACCCTTCTGCAGTAATAAATGAAACACTTATGCATAAATCGGTTAAACATGTAACCTATGTAAACATAGACCCTGTTTTAACCGGAAAAGCCATTAATTTATCACAACGATTATTCAGTAAACAGAAAACAGATAGCGCTGTTATAAAAATTGTTTTTTCAGATCCAAGACGGTTTCTGCAAAAAGAAAAAACAAATTTTGATGTAATAATCTCCTGCCTTCCTAATCCATACAATGCAAATCTGAACAGGTTTTATACTTCGGACTTTTTCCGGATTGTAAAAAATCACTTAACCCCCCACGGAATTATGTCGTGCAGAGCTCCTGCATCTGAAAATGCACTCAGTAATGAGCAGGCTGAATACCTTAGTATGATGTACAACACATTGACAACAGGATTTAAGTATGTTTTTACTGTGCCGGGCCAGACCTGTACATTCATTGCATTTAAAAGCACGCCTGATGAAAAAATTAACAAAGAATTTTTTATAAAACGTATTAAAGAAAGGAATCTGCAAACAAAATACGTGCAGGATTACTACATTGATTATCAAATGTCAGGAGAACGCTTAAATTATCTTAATTCAAAGATTAAAAACAGAGGCACATTTATTAATTATGATTTTAAACCTGCAGGATATTATTTTGATTCAATTCTCTGGGCAGGAACATTTGCGCCTCAGTTTAATTCTGTCTTGAAAAAAATGAAAACCATAAGTTTCAGCAACATAATAACGTTTTTGGTAATTTCAGCGCTTGGTCTTATAATTTTTGTTTTTTTTAGTGCAACAAAACATCAGGCATTTGCTGTCAATTATTCAATCCTGATTGTCGGATTCAGTGAAATCTCCATGGAATTAATTGCTATTGTATGCTTTCAGATTCTTTATGGTTTCGCATACTATGCTCTCTCATTGATAATTGCAGCCTATATGCTGGGTCTTACAGCAGGCTCTTACATTGCTTCCTTCTCATTTCTGAACCGCAGAAGAGAGAGATATTTTATCGTAAGCCAGTTATCAATGTTGCTTATTCCTGTATTCTTTATACTCTTTTTAATGTTTGTAAAGGATATACATACAAATGACAATTTTTTGCTGCTGCTGTTCTGTGGCTTTACAAGCTTAAGTGGTTTTGTGGGAGGCTTTCAATTTCCTACGGCATTACATATTATTTCAAATAACAGGGGCAGTACAGGAGTAAGGGCATCTCTTCTCTACAGTCTGGATCTTGCAGGTTCATCTGCAGGAGCACTTATTCTGTCTGCATTCCTGATTCCGGTTTATGGGATTTTAAACTCAATATATCTGCTTGTTATTATTAATCTTAGCGCTGCGATAGCTGTTGTTGTCAGAAGATATAAACTCAGAAATTAATATTCTTATGCATTAAAATTTTAATTAATATTAAACAATAAAAAATGCTTGATTAAAAACTGATCCGGCTTTTTATAATTTCTCTGTTCCAAGAGATAAACACACTCTATTGGACAATTTATCAGAAAGTTAATAATCAAATAAAAACTGCCGGAAATCCGTAAAAAGATATCCGGCAGTAATTGTAGAAAAATATCAAATTAAATCACATAGGACCGAAAAAACCTTCTTTCTTTTTATATCCCTTTGGAGGATCAAAGAAAGTGTTTTTAACAGTAACCTTTTCATACCCTGTAAAATCCTGCGTTATTGCCTTGCCCAGCATTTTTGTCTCAACTCTTACCGGATATCCTCCCATTGACTGCAGTTGAGCGTAGAAATCTCCGTATTCGTTATTTACATCACCCAGCATCTTTTTTAAGATGTTTATGTAAATTGATTGATCAAGTCCCGTATCTTTACTTACCCACATTGTGATACTTTTGATAAAATTGTTGTTTTTATCAAGAGATGCAGGCACATATTCTTCGCAATTATAACCGTTTACAACTCTCTTTCTGCCTGTTTTCTTTAAAAGAGGCTTGGGAACTATCACTTCACCTGTAGTTGTATCAAAAGTAACTCCAAACATCATAAGACCAAGTATTGCCAGTCCCTGGAATTCTTCTCTCTGAAGCTCAGTATAAGTGGAATCATTGTGATTAATAACCCACATTACACCCTTATCAATACGGACAATTTTTGTATTTCCCTTTCCGTCATCTCTCCTGAGCATTTTGTCTGTTATCCATGTTTTTGAAAATTCCAGCTTGCCTGACATACCGAAAACAGGAGGTGTAAGGGTTTTTTCTTTTATCAATGTACAGGGAATCTGGCCGGACAAAATACTTTGTCCGGTTATCAGAAGGATTATAAAAATCTTAATTTTCAGATTATTCATTCACCTGCTTCCTCAACAACCGCGTTCTTTTCCTCCTCAACTTCTTCCCCTCTTACAACAAAACACTTTGACGGGCATTTTGTAATTGCTCCCTGAAAATCCTGAACAGGATGATTTACTCTGTCATAATGGATCACAGGCAAATAACCATCCATAGTAATTATTTCGCCCGGAGTAACATTTTCCTTTGCACATATACTGCACCCTATACAACCAACCTTACAAACCTGCTTTACAGCTTTCCCGAAATCCTTTGATACACAACCTATATATACTTTCTGGCTTCTTGGTATAAGTGCCATAATATCACGGGGGCATGCTTCAACACAGCTGCCACAGCCTGTGCACTTATCTTCTATTACAACAGGCAGTCCTTCATCGCCCATATACATTGCATCAAAAGGACATGCATCAACACATGTACCAAGGCCGAGACAGCCATACTCACAGCCTTTTGATCCGTTTGATACAAGTTGTGCAGATACGCAGTTCTCTATTCCCTGATAAATTACCCGGTCAGGACAGTTTTCCTTTGTACCTCTGCACTGAACAACCGCAACCATAGGTACAACTTCTTCACTCTCTTTACCCAGAATTTCAGCAATTTTTGCTGCTGTTTCGGATCCTCCGACAACACACCCGTTCACAGGGTACTTGCCTTCTACAACACCTTCTGCAAAACCACTGCATCCCGGAGCTCCGCACGCGCCGCAATTTGCCCCAGGCAAAATTTCATTAATAAGGTCAACTCTGGGATCTTTTTTAACAGCAAATATTGAAGAAGCAACTGCAAGTCCTACTCCGAATAAAAGGCCAAGTAATCCCATTACAATAAGAGCAGCTGTAATTCCAAAGTCCATAATGTCCTTTTCTCCTTAATTCCTTACAGATTTAAACATAAAAACCCATCGAATAGCACACGATGGGTTTTTAACCACAATACCTGCATAAAATAATTTACTACTGGTGCTTTTTAATTTCGTTTAATTTCCACTCAACCCATTTTGCATATCTTCTGTCTCTTGCAGCCTTTTTAAAATTTTCTACTGCTGCTGCCAAATCACCCTGTCCTTCTTTTGCTTTTCCGATTTCCAGATATGCAGGGGCAAACCTCGGTTTTTGCTGCAGACATGCCTGTGCAGCCATAATAGATTGATTGTACTTACCAATATTATTGTAAGCTACTGCAAGTCTGTAATAAGCAACGTGGTTTCTTTTTGGTTTAATTTCAACAGATTTTTTCAGATAAGTTATTGCTTCGTTATATTTCCCAAGTTCAATTAATGACGTTCCTAAGGCCACGTATGCTTTTGTATAATTCGGATTGATCTGAACAGCTTTTTTATACTGTTTTACAGCATTGGGAAAATCTTTCAATTTATAATAATTATAGCCAATTTCATAATATGCTTTATAAAGTGTTGAATCATACTTTAAAGCTTCTCTGTAAATTGCAATAGCTTTTTTATAATGCTCTCTGGAGCGGTATAAAATACCGAGGTTAAAATAAGCTTTTGCCATTGTAGGGTCAATTTCTATTACCTTTTTATAAGTAGCTTCAGCTTCGTCGTATCTTCTGAGTTTTTTAAGCGCAATAGCTTTTCCAAAATAAGCTTTTACAAAATTGGGATCCTGGGCAATTGCAGATTCGTACTCTTTTAAAGCATTATCATACTGCCCGAGTTTTATAAATTTATTCCCCCTGTTATATGCCATCTTTATTTTGGCTTCATTGCTGTTTTTTGCAATTAATTTAGCAGCTTCTTCCTTTGCCTTTTCAAGTTCAGCAACAACCTTTTTGTAATCAGCTTCAGCAATATTGTAAGCATTGCGGTCACCGGCTTTTGTGGCTTCCTTCATCTGCTCAACAAGATTGTCACGTTTTTTTTGAAGCGCAGTAATCTTTTTCTGCAAAGATTCTTTAGTTTCCTGGGAATAGAGAGCAGAAACACCTGCAATTAATAAAAATACCAGGAAAATAGTTATAACACGTTTCATAAGAATAAACCTCCCTCCGATTTTGACGTATTCCTAAAACGTCTTAGTGCCGAAGGGGGGACTCGAACCCCCACGGGATCTCTCCCACTGCCCCCTCAAGACAGCGTGTCTACCAGTTCCACCACTTCGGCATCAAAACATAACTACTACAACAATTATTTAAAAGAACACCTTCTCTCTATCAAAACGATGTCACTTATTTTTACTATCAGATCCCTTTTTTGGTTCCTCAGCAGGTACAAGAATGTCTGAGCTTGAGCCTGATGCAGCAGGAAGAATTGATGAAGGTGCTGTAACCTGCTCTTTACTCATAACCTTTTTTAATGCACTTTCAGGCTCCTTCTGTATCCCCTTTGAAAGCAGACCTATGAGAATTGAAGTTAAAGCAAAGGTTATACCAAGATAAACAGTTACCTTGGAAAGAAAGGATCCTGCGCCTCTTCCTCCAAACACTGTACCCATTCCTCCGCCTCCTCCGAACATTCCTGCAAGTCCTCCTCCTTTGGAAGACTGAAGCATTATACTGATAATCAGAAATGCTGCAACCAAAATATGTATGACTGATAAAAATGCCGTCATTTGTTACTCCTGTTTATTTTCTGCGGCGGAAAAAATTATTTGTGTAAAGCTTTCTGCATCTAAGCTTGCCCCTCCTACAAGAGCTCCGTCAATATCAGGCTGAGCCATAAGCTGGCTGCTGTTTTCAGGCTTTACACTACCGCCGTACTGTATTCTCAATTCGTCTGCCGCACTTTTCCCGAACTCTGTTTTAAACCAGTTTCTGATAAATGCATGAACATCTTCAGCCATTTCAGGTGTAGCGGTTTTCCCTGTACCAATAGCCCACACAGGTTCGTATGCAATTGTTATTTTATCTATCATGCTTATATCAACACCCTTTAATCCTGCCTGTAACTGGGAATTGACAATATCTTCTGTTCTGCCCTGTTCACGCTCATTCAGCTTTTCACCAACACAAAGAATCACATTAAGACCTTGTTCAACAGCGCGCTTTACTTTTTTATTTATCATTTCATTGGTTTCGCCAAAAACATGCCTTCTTTCGGAATGTCCCAAAATTACAAAACTGCATCCGGAATCCCTAAGCTGAACCGGTGAAACTTCTCCTGTAAATGCACCGGAATTTTCCCAGGCCATATTCTGGCCGCCTACTTTAATATTGGTGCCCACAAGAAGTTCCGTTGCAAAAGAAAGATACGGAAAAGAGGGGCATACTCCAACATCAATGCCTTCTACATTACCTGCTTTCTCTTTCAGGCTGATTAACAACTCTTCTGCCTCAGCCCGGGTCATGTGCATCTTCCAGTTTCCAACAAACAGAGGAATGCGCATTATACATCCTCCCTGTCAGTAAGAGCCTCAACTCCCGGCAGAGCTTTGCCCTGTAAAAATTCTAAGGAAGCTCCTCCTCCTGTTGAAACATGGCTTATCTTTTCCGAAACACCTGCTTTTTTTACTGCAGAAGCGGAATCACCGCCGCCAATAATTGAAATTGCGCCTTTTTGTGTTACGTCAGCTACAACTTCAGCAATATCCATTGTACCTTTTGCAGTCTGCGGTATTTCAAAAACACCCATAGGCCCGTTCCACACAATTGTTCCTGAGCCTTCCAGAACACCCCTGAACAGCTTTACTGATTCCGGGCCTATATCAAGTCCGTACTTATCCTCAGGAATACTGCTGCACGGAACAGTTGAAATATCTCCTATTGTTCTGCTGCTGAAATCAATCTTGTCTGAAACAACGCAGTCAACAGGAAGTACGATTTTATCTTTATACTTATCAAGAGCCTCTTTTGCAAAAGTCAGATGATCCTCATCCAGTATTGATTTGCCTATACCAAAACCCTGAGCTTTTAAAAACGTAAACATCATTCCGCCGCCAATAATGATTTTTGATACTTTATCGGCGAAATTTTCAATTACAGGTATCTTGTCACTTACTTTTGCGCCGCCGAGGATCAGGATAAAAGGCTGCTTGGGATCTTCTATGGCCTTTCCAAGAAAACTCAGTTCCTTTTCCATTAAAAAGCCTGCAGCACATTTATCAAAATACTTTGTTACGCCCTCAGTTGATGCATGAGCCCTGTGTGCCGAGCCAAAAGCATCATTTACATACAGATCTCCGAGACGTGAAAGCTTTTTGGCGAATTCAGGGTCATTGTTTTTTTCTTCAGGGTGAAATCTCAAATTTTCAAGAAGAAGAACGCCACCCTCCTTAAGATTTATTGACATATCCTCAACTGTAGAGCCTATACAGTCAGGAGCAAATCCAACATCTTTTCCGAGAAGTCTTGCCAGATGAAGAGCTGCTGGTTTAAGGCTCATTTCAGGCACAATCTTGCCTTTTGGCCGGCCAAGATGAGACATAAGTATAAGCCTTGCGCCTCTGTCAACAATATACTTTATTGTCGGCAGAGCAGCTTTTATTCTGGTATCATCGGTAATGTTCTGATTTTCATCAAGAGGTACATTAAAGTCCACTCTCATCAGAACTCTTTTACCTTTAAGATCCAGATCTTTTATTGAAAGCTTATTCATACTTTATTTATCCGATATTGGCCATTTTTATCAGCAGATCAACCATGCGGCTTGAGTAACCCCACTCATTGTCATACCATGAAATAACCTTGACCATCCTGCTGCCCATCATCATTGTTGCAAGGCTGTCATAAATACTGGAATGAGGATTGCCGACTATATCAGCCGAAACTATCGGGTCTGTGCAGTACTCAAGCACACCCTTCATCTCTCCTTCAGCATATTTCTTCATTGCATTGTTAATATCATCAATAGTTGCATCATTTTTCAAATTAGCGACAAAATCCACGAGAGCTCCGTCAGGCGTGGGAGTTCTTACTGCCATAGCATTCAATTTACCGTCAAGGTCAGGAATAAC
>QNDG01000021.1 GCA_003645915.1 Candidatus Zhuqueibacterota bacterium
AGCGCTGCTTTTATCATACGTATATAAAACCGCGGACGAAGCCTTCACTTCTCTGTCAAACTCCTCAAGACATCTGTCACAAATAAAATGCCCTACTGAACGTACGAAAATTTCACACAGATAGTCTGCTCCCCCTTTTGTGATTTTCAGAGAAACATCTATTTTTTCTCTGAATTCACACCCTGTTAATACCTCCGATTCAACAAATTTTGATCGGAATTTGTATTCTGATACCCCCTCCTTTATGCTGTGGAGGGGGATTAAAATTTTTTCCTGTACACGAGGCGTCAATTTAACTAATTATATTTAATAAATCAAGGTAAAAATATTCTTCTAATCCATAAAATTTTCAGGAACAGGCGCGCTGTGTATTTCTAATCTGAGAGGACATTTCAGACATCTCTTTGCCTCATTAACAGCTTCTTCATCTGTAAAGCAGATATCCACCTGAGCATCGGGATTTTTCTTCCTCTCCTCAACAGGAATTGTTTTCATTTTTACCCTTTGCTCAGCACCAAACCCTTCTCTGCGCCCCATCCACGGATCCCATTCTTCTTCCGGTACCAACTTCTGGAACATTTCGCCATCACCGCCGAGATATTTATCAATTGAACTGGCAGCCTTTGTTCCCGCTGCTATAGCTTTGATTACAGAGGCCGGACCTGTTACCACATCTCCCCCTGCATAAACGCCTTCTCTTGAGGTTGACATATCTTCATTGACTTTGATTGTACCCCAGCGCTCAAGTTCAAGATTGAACTCATCGGGGATCACATAATCCTGGCCTATTGCAATAATCAAATGATCAACGTCAACCGTAAATTCGCTTCCTTCAACAGGAACGGGTCTGCGTCTGCCGCTGGAATCAGGTTCACCCAGTTCCATTCTGATACACTCAACTGTCAGATGATCCTTTCCTGGGATTATTTTTATGGGATTTACAAGAAAATTAAAAACAGCGCCTTCATTTTCCGCTTCTTCAACTTCTTCAGGATCTGCAGGCATCTGGGCCTTTGTCCTTCTGTACAGGACAGTAACCTCATCCGCTCCGTTTCTTAATGCGGTTCTTGCAACATCCATAGCAACATTACCGCCGCCTACAACTGCAACTTTTCCGGAAAGATCAAACTCTTCTCCGAAATTAACCGCTTTAAGCACTGCTATCCCGTCCTTAACTCTATGATCATCTTCCCCGGGCAGTCCCATCTTCATACCAAGCTGCGCTCCAATTCCGAGAAAAACCGCATCAAAGCCATTCTTCTTAAGATCCGAAATTGATTCCACTTTGGAATTGAGTTTAATTTCAACGCCAATATTTTTTATCTCTTTTATCTCTTTATTGAGCACTGACCAGGGGAGCCTGTATTTGGGAATACCGGAAGCCATCATGCCGCCTGCTGTTTTATTTGCCTCAAACACAGTAACGGAATGCCCCTTCAACTTTAAAAACCATGCTGCTGAAAGCCCGGAAGGCCCTCCTCCAACAACAGCAACTTTTTTACCTGTATCTTTTCCAATCTTAAGTTTACTTCTCCACCTGCCGTTGTCTTTTTCCGCAACAAAACGTTTCAGGTTCCTTATTGATATTGAACCTTGCAGCTCACCTCTTCTGCACTCTGTCTCGCAGGGATGATCACAAACAAGTCCGAGAATGTGGGGGAAAGGAACTGTCTCTCTGATAATTTCCAGCGAGTCCTGAAATCTTCCTTCTGCAATAAGTCTTACATATTCCGGTACGTCTATATGAGCAGGACAATTGTAACTGCACGGAAGAAGAGTCTTTTCTCTGTCTTCAGGGTCAACTTCTTTTTTCTCAGTCAGTGCCCCGGAAGGACATACTTCAACACATGCACCGCAGAATGCACAGGCAGAGTTAACATAATTTTCATCATACGCAGTAGTAACTCTGGAATTGATTCCTCGGTCAACAAATCCAAGAACACCTACTCCTCTTACATTGTCGCATATTTCAACACATCTGCCGCATAAAACGCAACGATTATAATCCCGGATAAAAAGCGGCTCATCCGAAAGAATCGGGAGTTCTTTTGCCTTGGGAGCAAATCCTGCCAATACTTCTTCAAATCCTATGTACTCTGCAATTTTCATGAGCTCCGTTGACTTTGGCATGTCTTCCGGCAATTCGCTGAATATAAGCCACAAAAGTTGTTTCCGCATTTCCTGAATTTCAGGAGTATTGGTTTTAACAACCATTCCGTCTCTGACCTTTGTATTACACGAAGTAGGGAATCCCCGCACCCCCTCAATCTGCACAATGCAGAGTCTGCATGTACTTAACGGAGGCAAATCCGGATGAAAACACAAACTGGGGATGTAAATTCCTGCCTCGTGAGCAGCCTGTAAAACCGTTTTATCCGGTTCAGTACTTATCTTTTTATTATCAATAATTAATTGTACCATTATACCACCCTTAACAAATTAATTTAATTATTTAATCGCCATAAAATTACATGCATTTATGCAGGATTTACATTTAATGCATTTATCTTTGTTAATATAAGCATATTGCCCTTTTTCCCAGTCAATTGCATTTACAGGACATGCACTGTAACATACACCGCATTTTACGCACTTATCTTCCATAACTTCAAAATGTATAAGCTCAACACACTCATGCGCTCTGCACTCTTTATCATTTATATGCTCTTCATACTCTTCCATAAAGTAACGCATTGTTGTAAGAACCGGATTCGGAGCAGTATTGCCGAGACCGCAAAGAGCTGTATTTTTAATGGTTTCACCCATACTCTGCAGAAATTCAAGATGCTCCTGTTTTCCCTTACCTGCACATATATCTTCCAGAACTTCCTGCATACGCTTTAACCCTATACGGCAGGGTACACACTTACCGCAGGACTCTGCAACCGTAAATTCAAGAAAATATCTCGCCACATCAACCATACAGGTTTTCTCGTCCATTACAATCATACCTCCGGAACCCATTATTGCTCCGGTTTCAGTAATAGAAGTATAATCAATGGGTGTATCCAGCAGAGATTCCGGAAGACAGCCGCCGGAAGGACCTCCGAGCTGAACGCCCTTCAGTTTGATTCTTTTTACAAGCATTCCTCCGCCCGGGCCGTAAACCAGATCTCTTATGGTTGTACCCATTGGTACTTCAACAAGACCTGTATTTTTTATTTTACCTGCAAGAGCAAAAACCTTTGTACCCTTACTGTCTTTGTATCCTATAGAGCTGAACCAGTCGGCTCCTCTTGTAATTATGTGTCTTATGTTTGCAAATGTTTCAACATTATTAATAGTAGTAGGTTTACCCCAAAGCCCCTCAACTGCAGGATACGGAGGTCTGGGGTTGGGTCGTCCTTTTTTCCCTTCTATGGATGCCAGAAGAGCAGTTTCTTCACCGCATACAAAAGCTCCTGCTCCCTCTTTAATATGAAGTGTGAACGAGAAATCAGATCCGAAAATATTTTTTCCGAGATAATTTCTTTTTTCCGCTTCTTCAATTGCAATTGTCAATGTTTTTACAGCAAGCGGATATTCTGCACGGCAGTAAATATATCCTTCATCCGCTCCTACAGTGTATCCTGCAATAGCCATTCCTTCCAGAACAGCATGAGGATCCCCCTCCAGAATACTTCTGTCCATAAAAGCGCCGGGATCCCCTTCATCTGCATTACATACAATATATTTTTTATCTCCCTTTGCATCTTTACAAAACTGCCACTTTGTACCTGTGGGGAAACCGCCTCCGCCCCTTCCTCTGAGACCGGACTTTTTCACTTCTTCCAGAACCTGGTCTCTTGTCATAGAAAGAGACTTTTTAAGTGCATCATAACCGCCTTTTTCAGTATACTGCTCAATATCCATTGGATCAATTTCACCGCAGTTAGCAAGAACAATCCTTGTCTGGTCTTTAAAAAACTGCTCGTAATCTTCTCCTGCTTTGAGTTTTTTGTAAGGTTCTCCTCCAATTATGTGAGACTCCACAATCTTTTCAACATCATCAGGTTTGACGTATTGATAAGTAATTGTGCCAAGAGCCGGAGTAACAATATCAACAAGAACGTCCCTGAAAAGTCCTCTGTCTCCGACCCGCATAATCTCCCATGAATCTGTAAGATTTTTTTGCTCCAAAGCTTTTCGGAAATTCTTTTCTACATCCAGGGCACCTGCAGAAATACCGCTTGTACCCATACAGATACGGATTTTATTTTCCATCTATTTATCACTCCTTGTTCGATAACTTTCTATTAACTCATCCAGCATCTCCACTGAACAGTTTCCATGGAATTCATCTCCTATTGCAACAACCGGTGCCATTCCGCAGCACCCGAGACATGCAACTCTTTCAATTGTAAACAATCCGTCCTCAGTGGTCTCTCCGTCTCCGATACCCAGTTTGTCTTCCAAGTAATCCAAAAGAGCTTTCCCGCCCATAACATGGCATGCTGTCCCCTGACATACTCTTACAGGATATCTGCCTCTCGGGGTCAGATAAAACTGGCTGTAAAAAGTAAGAATTCCGTAGATCTCAACTGGAAAAATATCCAGTTCCTTTGCAATAAATAAAACAGCCTCTTTGGGAACATACCCGTAAACTTTCTGAACATCCTGAAGCAGAGGTATTAAAATTCCCTTTTTACCCCTGTACTTATCAACAATCTCTTTTGTTTCCCTAAGGTCTATACTCATGTCCTGTCCTTTCATTTGCACAAAGCCCTCTATAATTTAAGGGAAGTGAAAATTATAAATAGAACTTTAACTAATTTCAAGTACGGATTATGATACAAACGCACAACGAAAGTGTCAACTCTTTTCTTTATTTTTTTAATTTTTTTCTATTATTACGCCTCTTAAAGGAATAATATTTTACTGTTAACACCTTTGAATCTTTGCTTGTTTTACAATCATAATTTCTTATATCTCATACAATTACAGCGCATGTTAATAAGAATAATACAACGCTTTTTTTTAATCTTCCAATGAACTGATAATTTTTTCCGCAGCAACAGGGATTGCCCTATCTACTTCCGGAGTACATTTTTCAGAAAATGTAGTCACATCATTAACTTCCACGCCAAAAATCAATATTTCGGACGGAAGATCCATACCGATATTTCTGCCAAGTTCAATTGCTTCGGAAAGAGAAACCTGATGTCGTGTTAATGATGATCCCCCTGGCAGATCTTCTGCTGTAAGAAAAATTACTGTCCCCGGAGGATTTTTACCCGTACTGACTGCATCTATGATTACAGCTTTTTGAAATCCTGTAATATATTCAAGAAGTTCCAACCCTCCGGTGCTGGCCTCATCAACAAAAATATCCGGTCGGGATAATTTTTTTTTAATTTCTCTGGAAATATAAATTCCCACACCATCATCACTTAAAATCGTGTTTCCCAGTCCAACAACAACTGTTCTGCCGGGATTTTCTTGTTTATCTGAAATTCCACTAATTCCCAATATTATACTTCTCCGTACTCTTTTAATCCCTGCTTATAAATATCTCCGCCGTAACAGTCATTTACAACTACAGCAGGAAAATCAACAACTTCAAGTCTTCTTATGGCTTCAGGGCCAAGGTCTTCATATGCAACAAATTCGGCTTTTTTTATACTCTTTGCACCAAGTGCAGCAGCTCCGCCTATGGCTCCGAAATACACGGCAGTATGTTTTTTAATTGCCTCAATGACTTCATCCGACCTGTTACCTTTGCCAATCATACCCTTTAGCCCTTTTTCAATAAGAATCGGAGCATAAGGATCCATTCGGTAACTCGTTGTAGGTCCTATTGAGCCGATTGGTTTACCGGGTTTTGCAGGTGCCGGCCCTGCATAATATATGATCTGTCCTTTCAAATCAACGGGAAGTTCTTCTCCCCTCTCAAGAGCTTCTATTAATCTTTTATGAGCAGAATCACGGGCAGTGTAAATTACACCGCTTATTAAAACAGAATCGCCAATATGCAGATCCTTTATCACCTCATCAGAAAGAGGAGTAGTGATACGCTTAGGTTCAGCCATAGCTTTCTCCTTTATATGAAAAGTTAGACAATTCTCTTATCCTTAAACACAACAAATACTTAAAAATAAATAAAATTTTCAGATTATAACTTCCTTATGTCTTGCCACATGGCACTGCATATTTACAGCTACAGGGAAACTTGCAATGTGGCAGGGATGAACCTCAATGTGGACTGCCAGTGCAGTACATCTGCCGCCAAATCCCTGGGGGCCTATTCCCAGCTTATTGATTTTTTCCAACAGCTCTTTTTCCAGATCAGCATAATAAGGGTTGGGATGAACCGAACCAACGGGTCTTAAAAGAGCTTTTTTTGCAATCTGAGCACATTTTTCAAATGTACCCCCTATTCCAACACCAACGATTACCGGAGGGCATGGATTTGCCCCTGACCTTAAGACTCTATCCACTACAAATTCCTTTACACCTTCAACGCCTGCAGCAGGAGCCATCATTTTTACTTCGCTCATGTTTTCACTTCCACCGCCCTTAGGAGCCAGAATGATCTTTATCTTATCTCCAGGCACTATATCAGTATAGATAATTGCAGGTGTATTATCTCCGCTGTTTTTTCTTTCAAGAGGGTCTGTTACAACTGATTTTCTCAGATAACCCTCCTTATACCCCTGCCTGACGCCTTCGTTTATTGCTTCTGTAAAATCTCCGCCTGTTAATCTTACATCCTGGCCGAGCTCAACAAAAAGCACTGCATAGCCGGTATCCTGACAAAGAGGGACCTCGTCATTTTCGCTGATTTTAATATTTTCAATAATCTGCGATAGTACATCTTTGCCTGTAGGAGATTCCTCTTTTTCATAACATTCATAAATCCTCTTTTTCACATCATCACCAAGATAAAAATTTGCATCCATACATAACTTCTTTACTGCACTGGTAATGCCGGAAACATCAATTTCTCTCATAATTCCTCCCAATAGTGGTAACAGAATATCTCACTGCACCTGATTAATAAATATGTCACACTAAAATATATTAACATCTTATCATCTTAAATTCAATTATTCATTTTTCAAAACCGAACCATTCTACTATTTTTTTACAACAGCAGAACACGCATCCCTACTCATCAGCTTAAGATTGTCCTCTATAAACAGTTCCGCTTATTACTGTATTAGTCTCCAAAATTTCTATATCCAACAGATCATGTATATGTTAAGCCTTTTGATTTATCCTTTTTGTAAAAAAATTCTGAATCTATTATTTGATTTTTAATTGCCCCGTAAATCCCACAGAGAAAATTTGAGATATTTTTAAGTGTGCTACCCCTGTTTTCAACGGGAAGATAAGTTAAATCAATATCCACTGATAATCTTGGCATATTACGGTAAAAAAAGTTAATGGCTGTACCGCCTTTTAAAGCAAAGTGCTGTTCCTTTGCAATAACAGGCAAAATACGCATTACCAGCCTGGCCTGTATATCAAAAATTGAAGCTCTCATAACCGGATTTCTTTGGTATAGTAATCAAATACTTTTTATCCAATATACCATCTTTGATAATTTGTCTTTGTCCACTGCCAAGATTTATGTTTGCAAGGTTTAACTCATTAAACCAGTCATGCCCTGCCCTGTCTGCAAAATACAGAAATAAACGTTTCACTTTGATAAACCGACAATTTTCCAACAGCAATTGGACTATCCCTGGCCTTAACACAGTTAAATTCTCTATAATTTCCCCGGCTTCCTCAAACTCCTGTAGTCGAGGAATCAGATAACACATTTCCATTGCCGCTCTTTCCGGAGAAGAAAGCCTGATTTCAAACTCACGATACTGGTAATTAACATAAGTATCAGATAAATTTCTCGAAAAAAGTTTCGTTGGGAAGTACAATATTTTTGTATTCCAGTCTGCCTTTTTAAACCACGCAGGTAATCTTTCATTTCTATAGCCGAACAGATGACATACAGGCACATTTCCGTTTACCGGGATATACTGGGCATAACCTTGAAGAGACAGAGATGTTTTTGCACCGACATGAATATTTATATTAAGCTGCTTCTGCATTGCATACACACCGCCAAACCACTCTACCGAATCTCCCGGTAATTTATAGGCTCCCCTTTCTACAGACTCCAGCCATCGGCGTTTTTTATACTCCTGAACAAGGCTGTCGCCGTATCCCTGCTTTCTTAAATAATCTGAAGTAACTACAGCACCCCGCGGTAGAAAATTGATCAGCCTGTTTAATTTTGTAAGATTATCTACAGTCATACTGTATAAAATAGTACAATTCTAAACAAAATCAACTTGTTTTTGTGCTATTTTCCCCTCTTAATTTAAATCAAATTCCTCTTCAGTTCTCGCTGATACTCACACCTTCAGCCCCATGATTGTCAGGCTGTAAAGTTTTTCGTCTATTTCTGCAATTTGCGGTAAATCTCCCCACTTTTCAAAGCCGGATTTTAAAAGCATTTTAAGACTGGCCTTATTATGAGAAAAAACAAAACCAACAATATTGCTTATTCCCAGATCAGGGCTTAGGGCAATTGCATCTTTCAGTAATTTTGTACCCAGCCCCTGTGACTGGTAGTTTTTATGCACGTATAAACTCAGCTCTGCTGTAAGGTGATAAGCCGGTCTTCCGTAAAAATCTTCAAAGCTTACCCATGCAATAACTTCACCGCCATGCTCATAAACAAGTAAGGGCCTTTTATCATTGTGTTTGTTGAACCAACTTAATCTGCTTTGAACAGACACAGGTTCTGTATCCGCAGTGGAAATCCTTGAGGGGATTGAAGAATTATATATTTCAACAATCCTCTTAAGATCCCTTTTTTGCGCCCGGCGCAGAGTACCGTGCCACTGCATATTACCACTCTATTATAAATCTGACAAGTTTCTCAATACCTTTTGCAATATCAGCTATTCCCGGCCCTAGCATGTATGCAGGTGTTGATACCATCCTGTTCTCTTCATCAACAACAATTTCATCAACTGCTACAGATTTATGTTTTGCTCCGAAAAATTCAATATCATCTGCAGTGGACATATCACTGCCAATGGTTAATACAGGATGTACGTTTTGGTCTTTTAAGGATGCTGCAACAACAACCGGTGCAATGCACATTGCACCTATAGGTTTTTTCTCATTGATAAATGAAATTATCAGATCTTTTACTTCAGGAATAACAGTACAGTTTCTGCCTGTCAATGCATAATCACATAGATTTTTTACTGCGCCGAAACCACCGGGCAGAATTACCGCATCAAGAGATGTTTTGTCTGCTTCTGAAATATCCAGTATATCACCTCTTGCTATTCTCGCTGACTCTCTAAGTACATTTCGAGCTTCTCCGGTCTCTTTTTTTGTGAGGTGATCAACAACTGACAAATTTCCCGCAGGAGCAAAACATACTGATTCTCCGCCGTATTTATCAATATAAAGAAGGGTTAAAGTTGTTTCATGAATCTCACTTCCGTCAAAAACTCCTGCGCCTGAGAGTAAAACTCCGATTCTCTTTTTCATGGTTCTACTCCTATGATAAATAGTTCCGATTCTACTCAGAATTATGTTGTTTTTATAACAAAATTGGGGAAATCTTCAAACACCCAATCGTTTTTCAATGTTTCATAAATAATTCCAAGTAATTTCCTTGAAGTTGCAATAATTGCTTTGCCACTGCCTTTTTTAT
>QNDG01000475.1 GCA_003645915.1 Candidatus Zhuqueibacterota bacterium
CAGATCAGGTTGCATCAATAATTTTTGATCTTGTTGACAGCGGACAGTACAATTTCAAAGACATTGCAATTCTGGTAAGAAAAAATAACCAGGCTGACAGTTTTACAAGAAGTCTTAACATAAAAAAAATACCGTGGCTTTTTTCCGGCAACAGGGGCCTTTACGGAAGGAATGAAGTAAGGATTTTAATTTCATTTCTCAATGTTATTTGTGATCCTGATAACACCCAGCATTTATACAATCTGGCTACATCGGAAA
Organism: Candidatus Zhuqueibacterota bacterium; assembly: GCA_003645915.1. Taxonomy (GTDB): domain Bacteria; phylum Zhuqueibacterota; class QNDG01; order QNDG01; family QNDG01; genus QNDG01. The sequence goes on from QNDG01000475.1 coordinate 259, forward strand.
TTTATGAAATATCATCAATGGGTGAAGTTCTTAAATTAACAAGCAGGGCTCATAAAGAGGATAGAAGCCTGTATTCCGTATTCAAAGATATGCTTTCCGATGAAGACCAGAGCGGTTTTTCGTCAGAGACAATTGTAACGGTAAGAAAGATAGTTGATGATATTGCTTATTATCAGGAGTTATCAAGGGACAATATTACGGGGTTTGTGCTTTATCAGTTTATTACAAAATCAGGATATCTTAAAAAACTTACAAGTCTGGAAAGTGTTGAAAACAGCAGGAAAATTCAGAATATTGCAAGGTTTTTTGAAGTTATATGGGCTTTTGCCCAAATAGCAAAACATGACAGAGTGGTATTTTTTATCGAGCATTTAAATCAGCTGATTGAAGCAGGAGATGATCCTCCTGTTGCAGAAGCAGATATGGATGAGGATGCGGTAAATATTCTTACAGTTCATAAAGCAAAAGGACTGGAATGGCCTGTAGTGTTTATGATAGGGTTAAATCACGGAGTGTTCCCGTCAATAAACAGAGGAAATCCACTTGAGCTTCCGGAAGAATTAATACAGGAATATATACCGGAGGGAGATGTTCATCTGCAGGAAGAGAGGCGTTTGTTTTATGTGGCAATGACCAGAGCAAAAAAGATGCTTTATTTTACAAGCGCGGAAGATTACGGTGGAAAGAGAAAAAAGAAGATAAGTCAGTTTGTTCTGGAAGCTCTTGATATTCCGGAAGTGGATACATCTGCAATAAAAACCAGCGCTCTGGAGAAAATTGAGAGGTTTGGTTCAGACAGTATTGAAAGCTCCGGCCATGCAGAGCCAATTCCCGATGATTCTATTTTAAATTTATCCTATTATCAGATTGATGATTATAATACATGTCCTCTTAAATATAAATATGCTCATATTCTGAGGCTGCCGTTTTTTCATCATACAATTGTTTACGGTAAAGCCATTCACTCTGCAATAGAGTTCTACTACAGAAATAAAAAGATGAATGTTCCGGTGAGAGTTGAAGACCTTTTTTCAGCATATGAGAAAGCGTGGAGAAACATAGGGTTTTTATCCAGGGAACATGAAGAGAGAAGATTTGAAGCAGGGAAGAGAACTATACAGAGATTTTTTGAAGAACAGGAGCAGAAAGCAGAGAAAATATCTGATATTTTGGTTGAAGAACCTTTTACTTTTACTCTCAGCAGGAACAGAATTTCCGGCAGATGGGATTTTATTGAACAGTCTGACGGATATACGGTTATTGCTGATTTTAAAACATCGGAAGTTTTTCAGCAGGAAAAAGCAGATAAAAAAGCCAAAGCCAGTGTTCAGCTTATTATTTATGCAATGGCGTATAATGCAAGGTACGGCAGAATGCCGGACAGACTGGAGCTGCGCTTTGTGGAATCAGGACTTACAGGTACTGCTTCTGTTACTGATAAGATGATTGAAAAAGTCAAAGAGCAGATTTTGCATGCTTCAGAAGGAATAAGAAAAAGAGATTATACAGCAGATCCGGGATACAGAAAGTGTGAATTTTGCGGATACAGATCTATCTGCCCGAGCTTTAACAGCAGAAAATAAAAGGAGCTTAAAAGAACCATGACAGCAGAAAAACTTATAAACAGATGGGATTATGATCTGATAAATAAAATTGTACTTACTCTTAATGAGGGAAAAGACATAACAGAGCTTTTAAAAGAACTTCCTCAAGTCAAATCTGCTCCGGCCAGGAAAGATAAACTGGACTTACGGGGAATTAATCTGTCTTATCAGAATTTGAGAGGCCCCTGGATAATAGAGGACAATAACAGATTCAGAGCAGGCGTGTGTCTGGAAAATGCGGACCTTTCCTATGCTGATCTGTCCTGGGCCATACTGCCGAGAGCTAATTTAAAGAATTCCGTACTTAGATTTGCAAATCTTTCCAATGCAGAGCTGATTTATGCGGATTTTTCAAACGCTGATCTGGAAAAGGCAGATTTACAGGGCGCATGGCTTTTAGATACTGTTTTTACAGGAGCGAATATTACACAGAATCAACTTGATTTAAGAAGAAAGCTGGGACAGCTTGATTTTGATTATCACGCGTATAAGTTGTAGAGTAAATGTAGGGAAGAATTTGAATTAAAAAGCAAAAATACATATAAGAACAATATTTTATCATTTTTACTATATTGTTGAAAGGAACTGTGAATATCTTTCAATTCTTTGTCGATTTTTGATGTATTTTGTCAGAGTAAAGTTCTTTGTTTCCAGCTATAATCTATTGATTTTGAAAGGATTATGGTTAGGCACTTTTTTTATCCCGATTCTGATTATTATAATTATTCCTGATAGAAAATCGGAATTAAGAGATAGCTGAGTGTTTGTTTTATATCTTAAAATTGGGTTAAAAAGAGGATATTTTCTTTTTATATC
>QNDG01000476.1 GCA_003645915.1 Candidatus Zhuqueibacterota bacterium
AAATTGCAAAAAAAATTAAAATCAGACATCTTCTTGCCCACTGTTCGGGATTACCTGATCTGAGAAAAATTGAAGAAAACCGGGAGTTTTATCTTTATGCAAAAGACAGGGAAAATTTTGAGCCCTTAAAACACGTAAAAACTCTGAATTTTGAACCCGGAGAAAAATTTGAATATTCCAATCCTGCTTTTAACGGCCTTGCACTTTTAATTGAAAAAGTATCCAGCGTAAAATGGCAGAACTTTATAAAGGAAAAAATATTCAAACCTGCAGGCATGAATCACAGCAGAATTACAGACGGCCCCGAGCCCCGCACTGGTGTTGCACATGCATACATCAAAAAGAACGGGGAATACACTGAATTTGATTACGGAGAATATCCAACCTTTGCCGCGTCCGGTAACGGTGGAATCTGGTGCTCTGTGCTTGATCTGGCAGCATATGAAAAGGCCATAAGAAATTATACTTTTTTAAACAAAAATTCCGTACTGCTGTCAAGAACAGTATTTCACACCAAAAACTGGAACGATACAATACCTCCCAATATCGGATGCAGCTGGTTTATTATGGACAGGGATAACGAACAAAACAAATTTGATGTAAAAATTATCTATCATACAGGCTCCCAGGGTGGATTCAGAGCCTTTTTTGTTTCAATTCCTGAAAAAGATATTTTATATGCTGCACTTTTTAACCGCCCTGTTGACAATCTTACGGAAATAAGAATTAAGGGACTGGAAATTCTGAAAAAATATAACTGGCTTGAATAATACGGAACAATTTCCTCTGATAATTTAATAACATCTGTTTTTTTATTTGTCTTTGAATTTTTTGAAGACTTGCTGCTATACTCCCTGTGATACAATTACACTTTTCTGGAGATAAATTTACTTGCTTCTTACACTTTTTTGGAGTAACTTCTATTAACCATGACACTTTTTTGGAGATACTTTAAGCAATTTACAGCACTTTTTAGGAGATAAAAATGAAACGTGCTATGTATCAACAACTGCTTACGTGGAAGAAAAGCAGACACCGCAAACCTCTGTTATTACAGGGCGCTCGTCAGGTGGGTAAAACCTTTCTCATAAACGAGTTCGGAAAGAACGAATACAGTAATTTTATTTACCTTAATTTTGAGCAGAATGCAGAACTTCATACACTTTTTACAGGCAACCTGGAACCCTCGAATATAATTGGAAATATAAGTTTATATCTGAACCAAAAAATCAACTCTTCTGATACTTTAATCTTCTTTGATGAAATACAAACAGCTCCGGATGTGCTTACCTCTCTGAAATATTTTTATGAACATGCTCCTGAGTATCACATCATCGCAGCAGGTTCATTACTCGGAGTCAGTGTCGGGAAAAAAAGCAGCTTTCCTGTAGGTAAAGTGACTTTTTTAACTCTTTACCCAATGAGCTTTAAAGAGTATCTGACCGCTTTTGATCAGGAACTTATTGCCGAAAAACTAAACGCTTTTCAATACACAGATTCCTTTCCGGAAATAATACATCAAAAATTACTTAAACATCTGAAAATGTATCTTTATCTCGGAGGAATGCCCGAAGTTCTCAATGTATATCTTAAAGAAAACGATATATCTCTGGCAAGAAAAATTCAATTGGACATTCTTGAAGCATATAAGAGAGATTTCTCAAAATATGCAGACAGCTCCCAGGCAATAAAAACATTCGAACTCTGGCATTCAATACCATATCAATTGGCAAAAGAGAATAAAAAATTCAAATACAGCGATGTTCGCAAAAACGCCAGATCTGCCACTTTTGAAAACACTATACATTGGCTGAAAAATACAGGATTAATAAATATTGCTTATAATATAAAAGTGCCAAAAATTCCTCTTTCAGGTTATGCGGATTACTCTAAATTCAAATTATATTTGCTTGATTCAGGGCTTCTCGGAGCAATGCTGAATATTTCACCTGAAATTATAATAAAACCGAATGCTCTTTTTTCTGAATACAACGGAGCTTTCATAGAAAATTTTGTTGCATCTGAACTGATTTCAGCAGGGATTAAAAATTTATATTACTGGACATCAAAAAGCGATGCCGAGGTTGACTTTGTTATTGAACAGGGAGGAAATATCTATCCGTTAGAGGTAAAAAGCGGTACAAACAGAAATATAAAAAGTTTAAGAAGTTATGCAGAAAAATTCAATCCAAAATTTATTATCCGAACTTCCCCAAGAAATTTTACAATAGATAATGATTTTATAAACATACCCCTTTATGCAATCTGTATAATTAAAAATTTAATCGGCTCTACAGATTCTGCAGGTGTCCTGTAAACATATGGGGGTAGTATGAACTGTTTTCACGTTTTCAAACAGTATCCAAACTTGAGCAGGAGCATTGCATGTCTTTATCTTTTTAATTCAAAATTCAACATTCAAAATTTCTTCTCTCTCTATCCCTCTACCTCAACAACACCATCCTGCCGGAATAGATTCTGCCTCTGCTTACAATTTTATACACATAAACACCGCTTGCAGCCTGGTTCCCGGAAAAATCCGTACCGTCCCAGTTAATTGAATTTAATCCTGGGTTAATGTTCTTCTTCAATGTTCTGACAATTTCCTGTCCCTGCAGGTTAAAAATTTTTAACAAAACATCGCTTTTTACTGCTGTTTTAAACATTATTTTTGTT
>QNDG01000022.1 GCA_003645915.1 Candidatus Zhuqueibacterota bacterium
ACTGAAACCTTCCAGAGTTATTCCGCATTCATATCCCGCATTAACTTCCTTTACATCATCTTTAAATCGTTTCAGTGATGATAATTTCCCGTCATAAACGACTTTTCCGTCTCTTAATAAACGTGCAAGGCTGTTTCTTGTAACTTTACCGGAAGTAACATAACAACCTGCAATTGATCCGATCTTTGACGCTTTGAAAACAGTTCTTATTTCAACCTCGCCAATAGGCTCTTCGATTTTTTCCGGCTCCAGAAGACCTGAAAGTGCAAGTTTTATATCATTCACAACATCATAAATAACTTCATAAAGACGGATATCTATTTTTTCAGCTTTGGCCAGGTCAAGCGCCTTTGTATTCGGTTGTACATGAAAACCAATAATAACAGCTTCAGATGCCTGAGCAAGAAGAACATCAGACTCATTAATTGCTCCCACGGCTTTATGTACAATACGTACGCTCACTTTATCAGTAGCAAGATTCATAAGAGAATCGCTTAATGCTTCAACAGAACCGTCAACATCACCTTTGATTATTATGGAAAGCTCTTTAACTGTTCCTTCTGCTATATTTTTTGAAATCTGATCAAGAGTAAGACGTTTGATCTGACGGAAATCCTGCTCTCTTTTGAGCTGCTGTCTCTTCATACTGACCTCTCTTGCTTCCTGCTCAGTATCAACAACCGTAAAAATATCTCCGGCCTGAGGCATACCTGAAAATCCCATTACCTGAACAGGAGTTGAAGGGCCTGCTTCCTTAATTTTTTGTCCCTTATCATTTAACATGGCTCTTACACGCCCGTGATAAGCTCCTGCAACAAAAATATTTCCTACGTAAAGTGTACCCCTCTGCACCAATAAGTTACCTATAATGCCTTTGCCTTTATCTTTTCTTGATTCGAGAATTGCAGCCCGTGCTTTTCCTTCGGGATTTGCCTTAAGTTCAAGTATTTCAGCTTCAAGAAGTATTGCTTCCAGAAGAGAATCAACACCTGTACCTGTTTTTGCCGATACTTCAATGCACTGGTATTTTCCGCCCCAGTCCTCAACCAGAATATTATTTTCCGAAAGCTGCTGTTTAATTCTGTCGGGATTTGCATCCGGTTTGTCAATCTTGTTAATTGCAATAATTATCGGCACATTAGCAACTCTGGAATGATTTATTGCTTCAAGAGTCTGAGGCATAATACCATCATCAGCAGCAACAACAAGAACAACCATATCTGTTACCTGAGCTCCTCTTGCGCGCATTGCAGTAAATGCCTGATGTCCGGGAGTATCAAGAAAAGTTATTTTGTTCCCCTTAACTTCTACTTCATATGCTCCTATGTGCTGTGTTATGCCTCCTGATTCCTTTGAAATTATATTACTTCGTCTTATGTAATCAAGAAGAGATGTTTTTCCGTGATCAACATGCCCCATTATAGTTACAACCGGAGCTCTCGGTTTAAGTTTGGTTTCATCCTCATCCTCTTCCTGAATAATCTGTTCTTCCGTATCTTCACCAAACTCTGTCAGGAACACAACGTCATAACCGAATTCATGGGTAAGCATTGTTATAATTTCTCTGTCAAGACGCTGATTAATTGTAACCATAAGCCCAAGAGACAGGCACGCTTTTATAACCTCTCCTGCTTCAACATCCATTAAATTTGCAAGTTCTGCAACTGAAGCAAATTCCGTTACTTTTATAACATTTTCTTCAACGCTCTCTTCTTCTTTCTGTTTCTCTTTTTTATATTTTTTCTTCCTCGGTGTATCGCTCATCTTAGCCAGTGTTTCTTTTATGGAAGCACTGATCTCTTTTTCATCGATTTTTACTGCAGGTTCCTTCTTTTTCTTCTTCCTGCGTTTACGTTTTTTACCGCTCTTTACTTCAGATTCAACATCAAAAGCTTCGGGCTCATGTTTCTTAAGTTTTTTCTTTTTACGGAATGTTTTTTCTTCAACAGGCTCGCCTTTTTTCTTGGATTTTTTAAGATGCCTTTTTTCTTCGGAACCTTCCTCCGCCTTTTTTTCAACTTTTTTAAGCGAGCGTTTTGGTTTAACAGATTTTTCCTGTTTCTGGCTTTCTTCAACAACAGGCTCTAACTGAATAATCTCTTTGGGTTTTTCTTCTTTTTCCTTTTTACTCTTTTCTTCCTCTGTCTTCTTTACTGGCTCAGGCTTAGTGGCTTTAAGCGCTTTTTTAGCTGCCTGTTTTGCTCTTTGTTCTGCCTTTTCCTTTCCTGTAACGGAAACAGGTTCCAACTCACCTTCTTTTGCCCGTTCAAGGATCTCATTTATCTCTTCGCGTATTAATTCTCTGCGTTTTTCCTCTTCAACCTTTTTAATTTCCAGTCTTTTTCTGAAATCCGATTCCTTGGTTTCAGATTCTTCAGCTTTCTGAAAATTTTCGGCCACAAGAGCATACATTTCATCCGATACAGGAGCCATATGGTTCCTTATTTTAAAACCATTACCGTGCAAAAACTCTATCAGAGTTTCATTAGAAATGCTGAACTCTTTCGCTACGCTGTACACTCGTTTTTTCTTAGCCAATGTTGCCCTTTTTCCTGTTTAAATTAAACCAAACTATCCTGCTAAATTTTATTCTTCAAAATCCTCTTCTTCTTCATAATAAGAAGAGAGAATTTCAAATAACTTTTCAACTGTTTTTCCGCCAAAGCCTTTAATCTCCGATATTACTTCCTGACCAGCATCCAGAACTTCATCAGCGGTTTCGTATCCTGCAGATGTAAGCTTGTCATACATAGTTTTTGTAAGCTCCGGAATATCCTCAAGAAGGAGTTTTTCCTCCTGTTCCTGGTCTGCTTCCCAGTCGGATTTTTTAACTGTTTTAATTTCATATCCGGTCAGTCTGGATGCCAGTTGTCTGTTCTGTCCGCCCCTGCCTATTGCAAGAGAAATTTCATCATCAGAAAGAATTGCTACAGCGGTTTTTTCTTCCTCATTAACAATAATCTGCAATGGCTTTGCAGGACTCAGTGCTCTTGCAATAAAAATTTCCGGTTCTGAGTTCCAGTTTATAACATCTATTTTTTCATTATTCAGTTCTTTTACAACTGCCTGAATTCTTACGCCTTTTAAGCCAACACACGCACCTACAGCATCAATCCTGTTATCATTAGATGACACAGCGACTTTTGCTCTCTCTCCCGGAAATCTTGCAACTCCTTTGACTTCAATTATTCCGTCATATATTTCCGGCACCTCTATTTCAAAGAGTCCTATTAACAATTTGGGATCAACCCGTGATACAATTACCTCCGGACCTTTGTTTGTTCTTGTAACCTGTTTAATTACTGCTTTTAATGTATCGCCTCTGTAATATCTTTCGTTTGGAATCTGTTCTGACTTGGGAAGGCTTACTTCCATATTTTCTACTGAGATTAACACCTCTTCTCTGCTTATCTGCCTTATATCTCCGACAATAATTTCGCCGACCCTGTCTTTGAACTCTTCAAACAATATCTCTTTTTCCGCTTCACGGATTTTTTGAGTAAGAGTCTGTTTTGCTGAAGTAATTAATCTTCTTCCGAAAATAGACGGATCTATAATTTCAACAAATTCATCACCCAGTTCCAGATCAGGTTCTGTTTTCTTTGCATCCTCAAGAGATATTTCAGACACAGGATCTTCAACCTGCTCCACAATTGTTTTTATCTGGTATATCTCCACTTCACCTTTGTCCATATTGACAAAAATATCAAAATTATCAGCGCTGCCGTATTTACGCTTGATCATAGAGATAAACATAGCTTCAATTATGCCGCTTACAGCGTCTTTTGAGATATTTCTCTCTTTTACAATCTGCGATACTGCTTCAACAATATTTACATTCATCTAAATTAATCCCTAATGTTTACCATTTTATTGCTTGTTTTGCCTTAATAATCTTATCAAATGGAATCTCTATGCTGCTCTTTTTAACAACAATTCTGATTCCCGATTCATTTACTTCTTCAAGGCCGCCCTTAACCTTTTGTTTTGATTCGTCAACACCATAATAGGTAACCTCAATTGTACGTCCTCTGTTTCTGAGATAATCCTTCATGCTTGTAAAGGGTCTGTCTAACCCTGGCGATGAAACTTCGATTCTGTACGGGCCTTTTACATCGGAATCAAGATTCTCCAAAGCGCGTGAAATTTTTTTGTTAATTGCAGCGCACTCACCAATTGTAATACCGCCGGCTTTATCCACATAAAACCTGAATACCTTTGTTGAGCCTCCCTTTAATTCAAGATCCACCAGATCTGCGCCTGATTCTTCAATCAAAGGCACCGCAGTTTTCTTTACCTTTTCAAGCACTTTTTCCAACTTAATCCCCATAAAAAAAGTGGGTGTACCACCCACTTAGATAGCTTAATATATAAAATATTTTCCTTTTATGCAAGGAAAATATACAGAAACAATAATCCTTGTGCAGGATCAGCTGTGACCTAAACTCTTCAGCTGAAACAGAACTTCGTTTTTAAATTCAAATGAAGGATAATTATCAATAACTTTTTGTAAAATCTGCTTTGCTTTTACAGAATCACCGGAAGCAGCAAAGCATCTTGCAGCACTTTTAAAATAAAAAGGCGCTGAAAAAAGCTTATCAAATTCCGATGCAGCTTTCTCAAACATAGCAGCTGCTTCACTATACTTTTCCTGCATTTCCATACTTTGAGCTATTCCCGCATAACTTGAAGGTGCATAAATCGGGTCTTTAGTGAGTGTTTTATAACAAATTGTAAAATATTTAATACTGTTATCATAATCCTTTAAATTATAATACGAATTTGCAACAAAAAATGCTGCCTCTCCTGCAGCTCTTGTACCTCTGTATTTGTCTATAATTTCCGGCATTTGCTGAACAACCTTATTATAATCCATCTGATAATAAAACTGTTCAACAACAGAAAGCTGGCTTTCTGCTTTTATTTCCGCCTGCCTTTTACTGCGTACTGCCATAAGAACAATAAGAAGCACTACAATTATACCGCCGATTGCAATATTAATCTGTTTTGAATGTTTTTTTAACCAATTCTGAACTTTCAGATAATTGGTTACCAAAGGATCTTCTTTTATCTCCTTTTTTGTTATTCTTTTTCTTGGTCGAAGCATAAAATCTCCAAATGTAAGTAATTTTTTCCGTTAATCCTGATTTAAAACATCTTTTACAATCTTTGCAACTGTTGTCTGAAGATCAGCCGGCTTTGTAAAAAACGGAAAACCATGATCATGCTGCTGCTGTAATACTTCGGCTTCATCAGCATAGCCTGTCATAAGTATAACCTTCTGCTGAGGATTTCTTCTCCTGAGCTCGTTTGCAAGTTCAAAACCGGACATAGTGGGCATACGAATATCTGTAATTACAAGATCAGGATGGAATCTCTCCCACTCGGACAGAGCATCTTCCCCGTTAAAAGCCATCCTTACATCATAGCCCTGGCGTTCCAGAAAACGTGCATAGACTCTGGCGATTGTATCCACATCATCAACAACTAGAATTTTTTCTTTCATCCCGAACCCCCTGTATTAATATTTTATAAATGATTATTGGGGTATCTCTCTTTTTACTAGAAAAAGATTTTCCGTTTTTCAATTAACTTATGACCGCATCTACCTGAGATAATTTTACGGACTGATTAATCCTGCCTTTCAGTACCCCAGGTAGGAATCGAACCTACGACACCCGGTTTAGGAAACCGGTGCTCTATCCCCTGAGCTACTGGGGCAAAATCGTGTGCCAAATAATTTATTAAACTAAACTTAAAAAGGCAAGATTTTTTTCAACTATAACAAACTAAATCGCCTTGATTTACTGGATATTGTTTCGTATAATTGAAAACAGAGTACAAATTCACTTGGATCAGGAGGATATTATGGATAATACAGCTCTTCAGAAAATTTTAGAAAGAATAGATTCTTACAAAAATGAAACAATTGAGATCCAGAAAGGTCTTACTGCAATACCTGCATTAAGCCCTGAAAACGGCGGCACAGGAGAAAAAGAAAAATCGGATTACATAAAATCTCTTCTTGAGAAGCTCTCGTTTGATTCAATTGAAGAAATTGATGCACCGGATCCAAGAGTACCTGCAGGGATGAGGCCAAATCTGATTGCACTGAAAAAGGGTAAAAACAGTGACCGCACAATCTGGATAATGAGCCACATGGATGTTGTTCCTCCCGGAGACAGGGAAAAATGGAACACAGAACCTTATGAGGCAGTTGTTGACCGCGATAAAATTTACGGAAGAGGCACTGAAGACGACCAGCAGGGATTTGTATCATCATATCTTGCTGTAAAAGCTTTTGAAGAAGAAGGAATTACTCCGGAACTCAACATAGGCCTTGTTATTGTAGCTGACGAGGAGTCAGGTTCAAAGTTCGGAATTCAGCATGTAATCAAAGAAAGAAAAGAACTGTTTAAATCCGATGATATAATTATCATACCTGATGCGGGAGATCCAGAGGGTGTAACAATTGAAGTGGCTGAAAAATCAATCTTATGGATAAAATGCGAAACCCAGGGAAAGCAGACCCACGGCTCAACACCGGAAAAAGGGAAGAACGCTCACAAGGCTGCTGCTCATTTTATAGTAAAAATGAACGAGCTTTATAAAGTTTACGACAAAAACGACCCGCTGTATGATCCTCCGATTTCCACATTTGAGCCAACAAAAAAAGAAAATAAAGTGGATAATATAAACACTATTCCCGGATCAGACACAGTATATTTTGACTGCAGAATTCTTCCCGATTATTCAATCGATGAAATTAAGGGAACAGTAAGAAAATGGGCCCATGAAATTGAGAATGAATTCGGTGTAACAATTAATTTAACATTTCCACAGTCAGAATCAGCACCGCCTCCCACTTCTGTTGATGCTCCTGCTGTGGGAGCACTAAAGAACGCAATAAAGGATTTAAGAAAAGTTGAGGCAAAAACTATCGGAATCGGCGGAGGAACTGTTGCAGCATACTTCAGAAGAGCAAATCTGCCTGCTGTGTGCTGGTGTACTCTTGAAGATACTCTTCACGCTCCCAATGAATTCTGTCTGATTAAAAATGTTCTGGACGATGCAAAAATCTTTGCTCACATAGGGCTGCAGACCCTGTAAAAAGCCGGTGCGGCTGCATTACGGATCAGAAATAAAAAAGTTGATGCTAAAGTAAATTTGTTTTGTCTGAACCGGGAACACAGAAGTACATATGAAAGAGAAATCCATTAACAGAGATATTCTTGTAAAAAGGGCCGGACTGCTTTCCGCTGTCCGGTCATTTTTTAATGAAAAGGGGTACACGGAAATTGATGCGCCCTGTATTACTCCCTGGCCTACAATGGATTCAAATATTGATTCAATTCCTGTTACAATTAAGAATTTAAACAAACAGACAAAAAAATTCTTTCTTCATACTTCGCCCGAACACTCTATGAAAAAACTCCTTGCTTCAGGATCAGGAGACATATATTTTCTGGGGAAGGTTTACAGAGACGGGGAAATTACAGATCTGCACAATCCTGAATTTACTATGGCAGAGTGGTACAAAACCAATGCAGATTATTTTGATATTATGGATGAAACAGAAGATCTTGTAAATTTCTGTTTAAACAGTCTTAATCTCCCGTTAAAAATCCATTACGGGCATTATGAAATTGACTTTGAAAAACCGTGGGAAAGAATAAGTGTTAAGGAGATTTTTTGGAACAAGGGACAAATTGATCTTGACAAATGTATGGACATTTCAGGAATCAGAGAGGCTGCATTAAAACTTTCTGTGCATTTTAACAAGCATGATGACTGGGATACAATTTTTTCCAGAATATTTATTGATAACATTGAACATGAACTCGGGTTCTCAAGACCGTGTTTTGTTTATGACTACCCCTCAAAAAAGCCTCTTATGGCTGCGTATAAGGAATCTGATAAAAATTATGTACAGAGAGCCGAGCTCTTTATTGCAGGTATGGAACTGGCCAACGGTTATACAGAACTAACCGATTATAAGGAACTTTTAAAAAGATTTGAGCATGAAAAAAAATTAAAACCAGAGGATTTTCCCATAGATTATGATCTTATTGAAGCCTTAAAATCAGGAATGCCCCAATGCAGCGGCATAGCTCTTGGTATTGACAGACTGCTTATGATTCTGCTGGATAAAAAAAATATAAAAGAAGTGATTCCGTTCCCTCTGGAAAACTATTTCTGATCCACGAATCAGGCAGTAGCCGGACATGGTACAAACATCATCAATACAGAATAATTCCGTAGGGAATACATATATGCATTCCCTACATTACAGAGAAAGAATATATGTTTTCTGCCGGAGGCAGAAGAGAAATCTTTTATCTTGCAATATTTTTAAGATTTCTAAAGTCGCAGGCTCCTTCGAAATGACACCCTAAAGCCCCGCAGGGGTGGTATATTTGTAGAATATGGATAGTAAAATTAGATTCATTACCGTCTTTTGTTTTATCCTTTATCCCTTATCCTTTATCCTTATTTTATCAATATCTCAAAATATTTTAAAACTTTTTCCCGTATTTTGCGTCATAATACTGTAACCAACAGGAGAATTTATGACAGACGCAGAACTTATTAACAACTTTATAAACGGTAATACTTCTTCGTTTATCAGCCTTGTAAAAAGATGGGAAAAACCAATTTATAACTTTGCACTCAGAAATCTGGGATCAAAGCATAGTGCAGAAGATGTGTGCCAGACAGTTTTTTTAAAAGCTTTTGAGAACCTTCACAAACTTAAATATCCGGAAAAATTTAAACAGTGGATATTTACAATAGCAGCCAACCTCTGCAGGGACGAATTTAAACGAAGGAAAAAATTCCGGCAAAAAACAGTCTCAATCTCCTTTAATGAGACAAATATGTTTGAGGAAATTACTGACACGGATTCCGAACTCCCTGACGACAGATTTAACAACATGATTTTAAAAGATATTCTTAAAGATGCGCTTATGCAGATTCCGGAACAGCAGCGCACAGTAATAATCATGAAACAGTATCATAATCTGAAATTTCATGAAATTGCAAAAATCACCAAAACATCGGAAAACACTGTAAAATCCCGTTTGTACTACGGGCTGAAAACATTGAGAAAAATTCTTGAAAATAATAAAATTGACCGGGAGGTTTTAACAAATGGAATGTAAAGATTTTAAAAATGATCTTGTCTCCCTGGTTTTCGGAGAGATAGATAAACAAAGAAAACAAAAGCTTGAGCAGCA
>QNDG01000477.1 GCA_003645915.1 Candidatus Zhuqueibacterota bacterium
CCCGTACATCATACCTGCAGACATGTTAGAAAATCCGGAAAATCTTGACATAACACTGAAGGTTAACGGAGAAGTAAGACAACAGGGCAACACAAAGGATATGATATTTAATATTAAACAAATAGTTTCTCATATTTCCGGATTTATGACTCTTGAACCCGGAGATATTATTGCAACCGGAACACCTGAAGGTGTCTCTCCAATTGAACCCGGAGATACTGTTGAGATAACAATCTCAGGGCTCGGCACACTTGTAAATAATGTTGTTAAAGAATAAAACATATTTTAAATTGAATACTTTTCAGTCTTGACAATCTCTTTTTAATAAAGTTCAGAATTTTACATTGCTGTTTAATTCTTTCAAATACTTACAGGATTGAACTGAAATGCAAAACTCATCATATTTTATAGAAAAACTTCGGTTAGCCCCACACCCTGAAGGCGGATATTACAGGGAAGTATATAGAAGTAAAGAGAAAATATCCGGGACATGCCTTCCGGAAAGATTCTCCGGCGAGAGAAATTTTTCCACTGCAATATACTTTCTGCTCAGACGAAACGATTTTTCTGCAATCCATAAAATCAACCAGGATGAATTGTGGCATTTTTATGCCGGGCTGCCTGTTGTTATTCATATTTTTTTACCAGAACAGGAATACAGAAAAATCATTCTGGGAAATAATAAGGATAACACGGAATTTATAGCAGTTGTTCCTGCAGGAGCCTGGTTTGGAGCTCATCCTTACATTGAAGACTACTCCGGGGATTCTCCTGATTTCTCTCTTGTAGGCTGCACTGTTGCTCCGGGTTTTGATTTTAAGGATTTTGAACTTGCACAAAAAGATAAGCTGCTAAGTCTTTTCCCGGAATCAGGCCATATTATAAAGAAACTAACCGGATAAACCTTGATTTTGTACTGACCTGTATCCATATTATCTTTATTTTATCTGGAACTTACACTATTAAGCTCTTTACAAGCTATGGTTATTTTATTATATTCTATGAAGAAACAAAAATTCAGGAGGAAATTTTATGTCTGATAGTATTAATCAAGCTCAAACGGAAATTCCGGTTGCTGTTCTCGGTGCGACAGGAATGGTGGGCCAGCGTTTTGTCAGTCTGCTTCAGTCTCACCCATGGTTCAAAATAGTGAATGTGGCAGCTTCTGAAAATTCTGCAGGTATCCCTTATAGTAAAGCCATTCAAAACAGAAGATATTCCAATAAAAATTTCAATCCTGAAATTGAATCAATGCAGGTTTTTGATGTTATAAAGGGTATAGATATAATCAGTAAAAATGCAAAAATTGTTTTCTGCGCTCTTAACATGGATAAACAGCAGATAAAAGACATTGAAGAAAAGTATGCGGAAAAAGGCTGCATTGTTGTTTCCAATAACTCGGCACACAGATGGACTGAGGATGTCCCTATGATCCTGCCTGAAATCAACAGTCACCATACACAGCTAATAGACATCCAGAGAAAAAACAGAGGCTGGAATAAAGGATGTATAGTTGTAAAACCCAACTGCTCTATTCAGTCATACATGCCCGTACTTGAAGCTCTGAGACATTTCGGACCCGAAGAAGTTATTGTATCCACATATCAGGCAATTTCCGGCGCAGGGAAGACATTTGAAACCATGCCTGAAATTAATGACAACATAATTCCTTTTATCCCCGGAGAAGAAGAAAAATCGGAAAAAGAACCAATGCGTATATGGGGTAAAATTACCAACAGCAGAATAGAGCCTGCACAAGAGCCTCTGATCTCTGCAACATGTGTGAGAGTACCTGTATCTGACGGTCATTTAGCAAGTGTAAGCGTAAAATTTAAAGATCCACCTACATTGCAGGAATGTATCTCTGCAGTGGAAAACTATAAATCTGTAGTTGACGATTTTGATCTTCCAAGCGCTCCTGAAAAATTTCTCACATACTTTAACGATGAATCAAGGCCTCAGACAGCTCTGGACAGAGATATTTACAAGGGGATGGGAATAAGTGTGGGAAGGTTCAGAAAAGACCCTGTAATGGACTGGAAATTTGTGTGTCTGTCTCATAACACATTAAGAGGTGCAGCAGGAGGAGCGGTACTACTTG
This sequence comes from Candidatus Zhuqueibacterota bacterium, assembly GCA_003645915.1. Lineage (GTDB taxonomy): Bacteria > Zhuqueibacterota > QNDG01 > QNDG01 > QNDG01 > QNDG01. The sequence goes on from QNDG01000477.1 coordinate 2,102, forward strand.
CCGAATTGATAGTAAAAAAAGGGTATCTTAAAAATTGATCTTTAAAAAAATCAGAGGCCTCTAAAAAGAGGCCTCTTTATACAGGACAGATCAAGGTAAGAGGGGTGGTAAACTATCTAAAAAAATCATTCGTCCTTTACGCCTTCGCCGTACATTGATTCAACTGTACTTTTTACGTTTTCAATGTTTTCATTAAATTCTTCCAAAAGTTTATTAAGCTCAATCTTTTCAATTGCTTTGGACTGTGTACCGAGATAGTGCCATAATTTCACTATCTCCGGCATTATGTTTTCTCCCTCACTATAACCGAAATCCAGTTGATAATAAAGACAAATAAGATCTGCAAGTCTCACAATTGTAACAAGATTTTTATGTTCCGTCACTTCAAGTGGACTGTGATGATAACTTACTACATTTGACAAGACCGGAGGCAGTTTCCAGTTCTGAACAAGCCATACCCCGAAATCCGTGTGATTAATTCCCAGAATTTCATCTTCTGCTTTGTAAAAAGTAGTATGTCTGTCAAGTACAAGTTCAACTACTTTTTCGAACTCTCTGCCAAACTGAAC
>QNDG01000478.1 GCA_003645915.1 Candidatus Zhuqueibacterota bacterium
GTTGGATTTTTTACTAATGTGCGATATCAGGATAATAAAAATCATTTAAATGGAATAAGACGTTTTAATCCATGGGATTACAGTAATTATGAATCAGTAGATCCTTCAATGTGGTACACTGAACATACAGGCGATAACAGATATGTTCCCATGAATAGAAGTAAAAACTTTTCTATAATGGGAAAATTAAATGCTCAGCCTTTTAAAAGTTTAAGATTAGCACTTCTTACGACATACAATAAAGATAACTGGCACAGTTACGACCATAGTTTTAAGTACAATCCGGACGGGACAGCTTCAACTCACAGAGAATCAAAGATGATTGCTCTTGAAGTTAATCATCTTCTAAGTAGAAGGACATTTTATGAACTGAAACTTTCAGCTATGCGACATTATCATGGTTGGTATTTATATAAAAATCCTTTAGACTCTGCTTATGTTCATGATAAATATTTACGGAATACAGGCCCCAATTTTTTTACAGGAGGTCAGCAAAAAGGACATGATGAGAGAGTTAAATGGGAATATACAGCCAAGTTTGATATAAGTTGCCAGGTTACTAAAAATCACAATATTAAGACAGGCGTTCATATTACACAACATGATCTTGATAACCAGTATTACTCCATAAGAAATAAATATTATGGTACCCAATGGGAAAACGATCTTTATGAACCTGAGATATTACCTGACACGTCAATTTATTCCGATGTTTACAGAGTAAAGCCGTTTGAATTTGCTGCGTATATCCAGGATAAAATGGAATTTGATGAAATGGTAATAAATTTTGGTGTGCGTTATGAATATTTTGATCCGAAAACTGTATATCCTTCTCAGAGAAGAAATCCTGCAAATCAGCTGAATTTCCCTGATTATCCAGAAAAAATGTCTCAGTATTTACCTGCTGACCCAAAAGTTCAGCTCAGTCCGAGGCTTGGACTTGCTTACCAGCTGGGGAAAACTGCACTCTTAAGATTTAGTTATGGCCATTTTCGTAAAATGCCTCCACTCTATGCAATGTATCAAAATCATGCTTTTCGTGTGGCACCTACAGATTATGCAACAACAATGGGTAATGCTCAAATTAAAGCAGAAAAAACTATTCAGTATGAAGTGGGCTTGTGGCAGCAGATAATGAAAGGTATGGGACTTGAAGTTGCACTTTATTATCGTGATATTTATGATTTGCTCAGTGCAAAAGTAATTACTACATTTAACCAAATTGAGTACGGCCTTTATTCAAATAAAGATTATGGTAATGCAAAAGGTGTTGAACTTAAATATGATTATGTTTCAGGCCCTGTGTCAGTATATCTTAATTATACACTTCAATACACAAGAGGGAATGCTGACAACCCATTACAGACATTTACAAGAGCAGGTAATAGTATGGACCCTGTACCAAGGCTTATACCTATGAGTTGGGACCAGCGTCATACCTTAAACCTCACTATGGGATATAATACAAAAGATTATGGATTGACTTTAACCGGATATTTTAATAGTGGCTCCCCTTATACATGGACACCAGTAAGTGAAAGTACTTTATCAAGAGTAAATCTTTATCCTAACAATGCATCGCGGCCTGCGCGGCTGAGTGTTGATTTAACTGGATATTATAATATAAATGTATTTGGGCCTTTTAAAGCGAAATTGTTGTTAAATGTATATAACCTGTTTGACAGGCTTAATGAAGTGTGGGTGAATTCAGAAACAGGAAGGGCATATACAGCTATTATTAGAGATACTGATTTAGCTGCACATCATAGTGATTTTAATGAATATGAAGATGTTATTCATAATCCGTCAATGTATTCAGCTCCCCGCCTTATTAAATTAGGAATGGAAATAGTATTTTGATAATTAATATGAGATAATTATGGTTATTATTGATTTTATAAGACATAATGGACAGAAAAATAAATCCTTAAATTGTCGCAATTTATAAACGGTAAAAGTGAGGCCTTTTAGCATGAATAACTGGAAGATAATATCGGTAATAGTTTTGGTAAGTCTTTTTACAGCAGTATCACAACTTCGGAGTCAGGGTAAATTATATGAAGGCCCGGATGACCCTGCTGGTGATATTGCTGCTGAAAGAGAAGGTTATATGACTGGAAACAGAGTATATCTTTATTTTCAAAATACTACTGAACTGGCAAAATGGGTTTCAGGAGTGGTGGGATCACAGTGGTCCAGATGGCCCAATAATGAAGAGGGCGTCAGAATGCTTGATGGTATTGCCCTTTTAGTTGGGGCATGTGTTTATATTAAAAATGATACAGTACCTGTTACTGATATTACAGAGATACAAAACAGTACTGGTCTTGATACTCTGTATTTTCTTCAGACAAGTTACAGAGAAGAGATGGATACTGATCCAACAGGGACTATAGAATGGGGATTTTACCCTGTTTTTGGATATTCTAATGAAAATAGTGAATATCCTGCAATGAGTAATCATCCGAGTACATGGCCGGTTGCTGGCTGGCCTGCTGCTGGCGACCAGCTTGTATGGCCTGGTGAATGGAATGGGCGGTTTGGTCGTGGAAAGGTTGGTGCCGATCTGGAAACTTATTTTGTAGTAAATGATGCTCAAGATCAGGAGTATTTAGGTCCTGAAGACAGAGTTAAATATTTTCCGCGTCCCGGAGTATATA
>QNDG01000479.1 GCA_003645915.1 Candidatus Zhuqueibacterota bacterium
AGAGAGGAAAGCAGGACTGGAAGGCGACAATAATCTTTGATATTTAACTTAAGGTGAGACTCATGTGGGAAGATGAGAATGTTGTGCTTGTTACAAGCTTGAAAAAAAGAATTCTTGGCGGAAAGGATTCTGTACGTTTTTCGCAGATATCGGAAGACAAGGGAATACCGGCTTTTATTAAAACAATGTTTAAAGAGCGCGTTGAGCGTTACATTGTTGAAGAATCGCCCCTGACCCTTAAAAGTACTCCTCATTTTAAGATCAAACCGGAAGATCTTAAAAATCTGAGAACAAGATTTCTGGATGTTCTCAGACAGGCTGCTGCTTTTCCAAAAGAAGAAATAGAGTCTGTTTTAAGAGAGGCTCTTATACTGCGCATGGATTATCTTGTTAAACCTGTTGATACAATGAGGCGTATGCTTTTTAAGCAGAACGATAAACCTGATTACAAAGAGGTGGAAGCAAAACTTACACCTTTTCTCGAGCTTTTATCCTATGCTGAATATGTGCTTAAACAGAGCTCTTTAAGAAAACCGGAATCTCTGACCAATCAGGAATATTCAAAAATCATATCCGAGCTTCTGCATAAAATCAATCAGAACGACCCTGTTGGTACGATTATGAATGATTTTTCAGTGCTTCTTAGTTTCCTTTCTGAAACCAAATCAGAGGAAATAACCAGAGTAGAGGCCGGACTTGTTCAGGAATTTCTTGCAGACAGAAACATGATTGGATTCAGAAGAGCTGTTGATGTTGAAGTTGATCTGGGTAAAAAGGATTTCAGCAGGCAGGATCTTGAGCTGACAATTAAACGATATCTTGCACTTAAAAACGAGTTTTCTGAAAAAGAAGCTCCTAAAGAGCAAGAAGAGCCGGAAACAATAAAAGAATCAGTTGAGCCGGAGAAGAAAACTGCAGAAGAAGAAAAGGCCGCAGAACCTGAAAAAGAAGAACCGGAAATTGAGTGGGTTTTTGAGGATGTAGAGTCTGAAATCCAGGGCAAAGATACTACAGAAACAAGCAGTGTCTCATCTGAAGAAGTTTCTGAGCCTGAAAAGGAAGAAGAAAACAAAGAAGAAGTACAGGAAGAGGAAACAGTATCTACATCAAAACCAATGCGCATAATCAGAAGAGAAGCAAAAGAGGGACAACAGACAGAAGAAATTGCTGAAAAGAAAAATGAAAGTATAAGGGATTTTCTTGATAAGAAATCGGAAAAGAATTTTGTAAAAAAACTGTTTGGCGGAAACCAGGAAGCTTTTGATAAATTGATTGAAAGACTGGACGAAGCGGAAAGCTGGCGCGTTGCAAAAATTTTGATTGACAATGAGCTGTTTAAAAGAGATGTTGATCCGTTTTCAAGAGAGGCAATAAAACTTGTTGATATGGTTTACGGCCTCTACTATCCTGAAGAAGGTATAGGTGGAACAAAATGATTAAAAAAATATTAATATTTTCTGTTTTTGCTGCCTTGGTTACAGGGGCAGCTTTTGTTTTGGGGCTTGATAAAGAAGTAAAAAAAGGGAAAGTAACATATGCACAGGGAAGGGTTCAGAGAAAACCATCGGATCAGGACTTGTGGCATAGGGCCCCCGTTAATACGGAAGTTCTTTCCGGGGATAAGGTAAGAACATTTAAAGAGTCCCTTGCAGAGCTTAATCTCGCAGAACTTGATGTTATTAGACTTGCACCTATAACAACTGTTGATATTGTAAAGCTTTATCAGGAAAGCAAGGATAAAAGGGCGGAAACAGCTATTGTAGTTGATTCAGGTGATCTGTGGGCTGATATTCACGAAATTGATAAAGATACAAAATTTGATATTTCCACAGGTATAGCTTCTGCCGCAATAACAGGTACAACATTAAGAATAAATGTTTTGCCCGATTCTGTGACAACTCTTAAAGTATATAAGGGAGAGGTACATTTTACAAATGCTCCGGAAAAGTCATCCTTAACACCAAAGTCCATAAAACCTCATCAGGTAAAAGGTCCTCATCAGATTCAGGGCCCGCACGAAGTATCTTTAAAGGAGTGGCTGTACATTGTTAAATCCATGCAGCAGATTACAGTTGACAATAAAGGCAAGGTCGTTTCCGTAGGTTCGTTTTCACTTTCTGACAAAGACGAGCAGAAAGACTGGGTCAGGTGGAATCTGAAAAGAGACAGTTTAAGGGTGAGCAGATTAGGAAAGTAAATTAGGGAAAAAGAGAATCGGTTTTATAATTCACCTCCCAAGGTTGAACTTGGGAGAGAGAGAAAATTGCCACGGGCTTCAGCTCGTGGTTTTTTGTATTTCCCGATCAACAGGGCTTTAGCCCAGGAGTTCAGATTCAGTCAAAAGGCTTACGGTTTCCGGGCGGAAATTTCCAGATGCCGTCAAAATATTTCTGTGATATCCCCTTATACCATATACCGTTTTTAAAAATCCAAAGCTCTTTGTGACAATCTCATGGCACGGTTCTGCACGTTCATTTTGTTGTTAACCCTCCTATTAACTATTTACTTTTCACTAAAATTTTTTCTTTGCGATCTCTTCGCTTGTTGCGAGAGCACACCCTTCCGCCCCTGGATTCCCAATAATCCCGATTCTTATTATTATAGTCTTTTCTGAAAGAAAATCGGGATTAAGTGATAATTAAATGTATGAATTAT
>QNDG01000480.1 GCA_003645915.1 Candidatus Zhuqueibacterota bacterium
AAAGATTTTGACATTTTTCTGCCTGATAAATCCCGGATCATGCCGTTAAAATATACATCAGTAAAAGGAATATCACCCATAAATTCCAGTGATGCCATAATCATGCGGGCAACCCAGAAAAATATGATGTCAGGCCCGGTTGCAAGCGTGCTTGTCGGGAAAAACGCTTTTAAATCTTCAGTCTCTTCAGGCCATCCCAATGTACTGAAAGGCCATAACCACGAAGAAAACCACGTATCAAGAACATCAGGATCCTGAGTTAATTCCGTACTTCCGCACTCAGAGCATTTTCCCGGAGTCTCTCTTGCTATTGTTATGTGACCCTCTGGACAAGTCCATGCAGGTATTCTGTGCCCCCACCAAATCTGCCTGCTTATACACCAGTCCTTGATGTTCTCCATCCAGTGAAAATAGGTCTCTTCCCAGTGTTTGGGATGAAATTTTATTTTCCCTTCTCTTACAGCCTTAACAGCAGGCTCTGCAAGAGGTTTCATTTTAACGAACCATTGATCAGAAAGGTAAGGTTCCACTACTGTATTGCACCTGTAACAACGGGGGATAGGTACTACTCTTGGTTCGGTACCTTTAAGCAGCCCCAGTTGTTTCAGATCATTTACTATCTTTTTTCTCGCTTCAAAACGATCCATGCCCTTGTACTTTCCGGCATTTTCATTCATAAAACCGTTTTCATCAATAACCTGAATAAGTTCAAGATTATGTCTCTGCCCCACTTCAAAATCATCAAAATCGTGGGCAGGAGTTATTTTTACTGCACCGCTTCCTTTTTCAGGATCCGCATGCTGATCTGCAATAATCGGAATTTCTCTGTCTGTTAAAGGAAGTTTGATTTTTTTACCAATTAAATCTCTGTATCTGTCATCGTCAGGATGTACAGCAACTGCCGTATCCCCAAGCATTGTTTCAGGTCTGGTTGTTGATACAATTATCTCTCCTTTTCCGTCGGAAAGAGGATAAACAATATTCCAGAAAGATCCGTTTACATCTGAAGAAGGAGCTTCTTCATCTGCAAGAGCTGTATGACATCTCGGGCACCAGTTAATCAGGCGCGTACCTCTGTAGATCAGACCCTTTTCATAAAGCCGGACAAACACCTCTCTGACTGCACGGGAAAGCCCTTTATCCATTGTAAACCGTTCTCTTTCCCAGTCGCAGGACGCACCGAGCTTTTTCAGCTGTTTAAGAATAATACCGCCGTATTTCTCTTTCCATTCCCATATTTTTTCAACAAGCTTTTCTCTTCCGAGATCGTGTCTGCTCAATCCCTGAGCTTGAAGCATTGCTTCCACTTTATTCTGCGTTGCAATGCCCGCATGATCCGTACCGGGCAGCCACAAGGTCTCATACCCCTCCATATGCTTCCATCTTGTTAAAATATCCTGAACAGTATTATTCAGAATATGTCCCATTGTCAGCATTCCAGTAACATTGGGAGGCGGAATCATTATTGTGTATTTTGGTTTACTGCTCTTTGCATCTGCATGGAACATTCTCTTTTCCAGCCAGATTTCGTACCACTTGTCCTCAACATTTAAAGGCGAATATGTTTTTTCCAGCATTTCCGAACTCATTTACAACTCCCGTATGGATTATTCTGTTTAAAATTAATATAATTATAAAAGTTAAATAAAACAGTCTCTTTTGTCAACAAAATAATAATTATACTCGGAAAATTCCGGACATAAGTACATCAATCTTCAGTTTCTTCATCGAAACAATTAATTTTTTTACCTGCTTATGTGTTCATCGTTAGAAACATACTGCCAAAGAAACTCTTTTCTGTATGATCTTACAGACAATCTTGCTGTCAGACCTCTTTTTTTCTGATAATAATTAGATTCATTTTACTTCTATTACGCTGCATACAACATACCTGAATAATTATTTAATTTATACCAACATAGTTATTAATTACATTACGTTTTGAAAAAAGTGAGTAATATTTATTCTGTTATGAAATGCCTTTGTTCACGTTTTTTATACTGGCTGTTTTTGTATCCTCTTGATTATATTTAAGTTAACGTGGCTTACGATAGTTTTGGCACAATCATTGCTAAAGTAATATGCAGAAGGAAAAACCTTCTTTCCTCTCTCTACCCCTTGAGAAGTCCGTGTTCCGAACAGAGCACGGACTTTTTTTATTTGTGAATGCGGAAGAGAAATCTTATTATCTCTCGCAACGGACGCAAAGGAAAAACAAGGATAAAGGATAAAGGTTAAAGGATAAAACGAAAACGGTATATGGTATAAAGGTATATGGTGTATAGAATAGGATTTTTGAAAATTGCGTTTAATTGAATCCCGATTCTCTTTCAGAAAAAACTATAATAATCAGAATCGGGACAAATCTCCAATTGATATTCGTTATTCATTTTTCACAATTCACAACCTCGTCATTTCGAAGGAGCGTGAGCGACTGAGAAATCTTCGGACTTTGCAAATGAAAAGATTTCTCTTCTGCCTCCGGCAGAATCGAAATGACAGGATTAAAAATCTTTTTCTCTCCGGCATCTGAAAATCTTTTTTTATAATTCGTGTTAATTAGTGTAATTCGTGGATCAATTCGTATAATCCGTGGATCCAACCATAATTGTTTATTTCCCTTGACAATTATCCTCTTTTTA
>QNDG01000481.1 GCA_003645915.1 Candidatus Zhuqueibacterota bacterium
ACCAATCTGCAGTACAACTCCGAAATACAGACTCGTATCCCCCCAGAAATCGCAGTAATTTCTTGAAGGTGTTACAACAGGTATGGAAGTTAAAACAACATCATTCCCTGTAGATGGCGCCAGAACATCTGTATCAACATGAGGATAGTAGCCTGACGCAAAAGATCTTATGTCATATCTCGCGCTGTCAAGACCTGGTATGTCATAATTGCCCGATGCATCTGCTGTTGTTTCTCCTACAAGACTGTCAGGATACGGATACCATGCCTGTACTGTTGCTCCTGCAACAGCTGAGCCGCCGAACGTTATACTTCCTCTTAAATAAGGAAGTATATTCAGTGCTATTGTATTGCCCGAACTGCTCGCTCCTACATCCTCGGTAAGTTTTGAATAATAACCGCTTTTTGAAACATATAAATCATAGTTGCTTCCTTCGGTAAGAGAGTCAACTTTAAATGTTCCGTCAGCAGCAGTGTATGCACTGTCAATTCTTGTTCCAGTGTCGTATGTATCCCAAACAACCACTTTGGCATTTTCAATCGGAGAAGATCCGTCTGTAACAGTTCCGGAAATATAAGGAATTAATCTCATGTCAAAATGATAACCGCTTCCCGGAGCTGACACGTCAACATAAACAGAATCAAAATATCCGTCAACAGTAAATGCAACATCATAATCGCCGTCGCTGTTTACTGCAATTGAGAACTGTCCCGAAGCATTAGTGTTTGTACTGTCAATTCTTGTACCTGTACCGTATGTATCCCATACAACAACTTTGACATTGTTAAGCGCTGCACTGCTTGCCAGATCTTCAACTGTTCCTGAGATATGGGGTAAAGGCGATAAGCTTATATTATTGTCTGCACTGGGAGAAGTAATGTCTTCCACCTCTCTTATCTGATAATCAGGATATTCGACCCGAAGATCATATGTTCCTGCATCAAGTCGTATTGCAAATCTTCCCTCAGCATCAGTTAATGCCGTATCAACCATTGTACCTGTGGGGTAATCTGTCCATGCCCTTACAACTGCATTCTCTAAAGGATTTGAACTTTCATCTGTAACAGTTCCGACAATATAGTCCTCATCTGCCTCAAGTTTTACTACATACATATCGTAAAGATTGCCTGATACATAATGAGTACCTGCTGCAATATACCCATTGTCTGAGGTTTCTTTTACTGCTTCATAAATATCATCATCCGCTTCTTCGGAAAGCTTTGACCAGTAAAGATTTCCTGTATCATCAACCTTGACAATATAACCGTCCTTGTCATCACCAGGGCCTTCAGGTTTTGAGTATCCTGCTGCTACATACCAGCCGTCGCTGGACTGTATTACAGAATAGCCCTCATCGTCCCCTGTACCTCCGAATGTGCTTGTCCATTCTTCAGTGCCGTCAGAAGCTACTTTCACAAGATAAAGGTCTTTTGCCCCGCTTCCGAAAGACATAGTATATCCTGTGAGAATATATCCGCCGTCACTGGTCTGAACAATAGACTTTCCTTCATCATCAAAAGGTCCGCCATATGTTTGCGACCATGACGAATCTCCTGTTGCATTTGTTTTAATTAAATAAAAATCCTTGGCTCCTGCACCGTATGATTCGGTAAAACCGAGAATTGCATAACCCCCATCTGAGGTCTGTATCAGATCATATCCTTTTTCGTCATGAAGCCCTGTATAAGTCTTCTGCCACTGTAAAGCGCCCGAAGCATCAGTCTTTACTAGGGTTACATCATAATCGCCGTCACGCTGAGGTTGTACAAAGCCAACAATAGCATACCCTCCGTCCGAGGTCTGAATACCTGTACGGCCTTCATCCCAGAATGATCCGCCGTATGTCTGCAGCCAGCCTGCGCCACCGGTTGTATCTCCGTTTGCATCGGTTTTTAATAAAAACAGGTCAGTCTGGCCTGCACCCCACGAACTTGTATTACCGCCTATTATGTATCCGTTGTCCGAAGTTATCATAATGGATCTTCCGCTTTCGCCGCTTGTTCCTCCGTACTCTTTTCTCCATAAAAAAGTACCGTCAGCATCAGCTTTTACAATCCAGATATCATAACTTCCGGCTCCATAAGAACGGGTATAACCTGTCAGTACAAATCCGCCGTCTGCAACCTGTACAACTCCGCGGGCCTCTTCACTGCTTACATCACCGTAATGCTGTGTCCACACAGTATCAGGCGCCTGAGCAAGCAAGGCTGTGTTTGCTGCAAGCAGCAGCAGGATAAGAAATCCTTTTTTACAAATTGAACTGCATTTTAACCGAGGGATCATGACTATTCCTCCTGTAAAACAAAAATGGTCTGTATTTGTCCATAGACAAAATAATTACGGACAGTATCCGATCAATACTAATAAAAATCTTGTTTTTTGAAACTTCTCAAAATATCTCACAAAAATCATACCATAATTTATAAGATCAACTGTATTAAAAAGAGGCCAAGGGATAATGGCTCGGAACTGTTTATAATTGTCTGAAAAAAATATAACAGTATCAAGATAAATATGCAAGAATAATTTAGTTAACTGAACTTTGGTAAATATGGCAGTTTGAATTATGGTTTGTCATTCCTGCGAAAGCAGGAATCCAGAGGGGAGGGAAAAGGTGGATTCCGGCTTAAAACACAACCG
>QNDG01000482.1 GCA_003645915.1 Candidatus Zhuqueibacterota bacterium
AATAATATTCAAGTATTTTTATTACCCCCATCCAGACCGTGCCTCAAATAGAACAACAATCCGGGTAATGAACCAAAAACCGCCACAATAAAACACATAAGAGAAACACTTAGAGCCATTGTCGGGTTTATTCCGACCTTGCCAAGGAAATAAACAGTACTGCCTTCTCTTACACCAATCCCACCGACTGACAGAGGCAACATTGTAAAAAGCATAACGAGAGGAGTTATTATAAAAAAGTATACAAAGGGGACATTTACATCTATTGCTACTGCCAAGATATAACATATTATAACACGAACTACCTGAAATGCTATTGACAAAAAGAATGTAAGTAAAAGAGTTTTCTTATATCTTCTGTATGCGTAAAAAGATTTCCCAACACTTGAAAGCCATTGTAAAGCCTCAGGGAAAAATTTTATTTTTGCAAACAATTTTTTTTCAAATAAAAATCGAACTCTTCCCGAAAAACCAAGAATTATTAATATAAATGGAACCGCAAAAATCAAAATAATCCATATTATTCCTATCTGCTCTGCATATTCTCTTTTATAAAAAACACTTAAACTGGCAAGGAACATTAGTGAAATAAACCCAACAAAACGGTTAATTGCCACTGCAGAAACTGCATTTACGCTGTCGCTTGTATGTTTTGTAAAACCGTAAGCTCTGACAATTTCCACTCCAAGGCTTGTTGGTGTAAAAGTACCTATAAATGTCCCTGTGACCATTATTTTAATAACAGGCCATAACGGGATGCGGATATTCTTAGCTCTAAGAAGATAATAAAGTCTTAAGATTTCCAGAAACTGCTTAAAAAAACTTAGTAATATTGCAAAAATAAATAATACAAGGTCTGCAGACAGGATAGTTTTGCCTAATGTGACTAAATCAATTCTGAGAAGTAGAAAGAGCACCAAGCCCAAGCTGATAACGATTCGTATTAAAAGAGATAGATTTTTGGATTTTTTAGTAATTTTCCCTGTTACCTTCATAAGAGGAGCCATTATTAATTCCAGATTAACTTTCATTCCAAAGCATTTGTATTATCTGCTGCTTCTTATTTTACATTGCTGTATAACCGCCGTCAACAGGTATAGCAGCGCCTGTGATCCATTTTGCACTATCAGAAAGTAAAAATAGAGCTGCATTTGCAATATCTTCAGGATCGCCAAGCCCGAGAGGATGCATCTCTTCAATTTTTTCCACAGCAGATTCCGGCAGCCTGTTAAAAAGCTCATCTGACATTTTTGTATTTTTTACATGGCCTGCTACGATTGTATTAACCCGGATATTTTTGCCTGCAAGTTCAATTGCCATTGCTCTGCATCCGGAGATTACAGCTCCTTTACTTGCACAATACCCAACAAGCCCGGCCTGCCCTGTAACACCCATTGTTGATGAAATAAAAACAAAACCTGCTCCGTTTTCATGGATATACTTCTTTTTGGCAATAATGCGTGCAAGTTCAAACCCTGCAATAACATTTACGGAAAACAGTTTGTTATAAGAATCGGGATTCATATTTTTTAAAGGCAGTGTTAACTCAATTCCTGCGCAATGAACAAATCCGGAAATTTTACCGCGTTTATTTACATATTCTGCAATGATTGATTCCAGTTTGTCGTATTCTGTTATATCCTGAGAAACAATGTGGTGATTGCCTCCATTCAAAACATTTAATGTTTCTTTAAGCCTTACATTGTCTCTTCCTATAAGAACAACATTTGCTCCGGCTTTACTAGCAAAAACCGAACATACCATGCCAATACCTGACGAAGCGCCTGTAACAACAACTGTTTTTCCTTTCAGACTGACAGAATTCCGGCTTTCTGAAAAATCACTTGAATTGATCTTCACCGATCATCTCCATAAGACTCTTTACAGTTGTTATGTTTTGAAGATCTTCTCCTGATAACTTCTTCCCGAAATGCTCGTCAATAAGAGCAATAATACCAAGAGTTGAAAGAGAATCGTACTCTTCCAGATCAGTAAGCATAGTATTCTCGTCAATTTGTACAGACTCGTCAATTTCAAGAGTCTCTTTCAGTAATTCAATAAAATGTTTCTTTTCCATTGCTTATTTTTCTCCGTTTTAAAATTTCAGAATTGTTGCTGCCCATGAATATCCTACACCAAAACCGCAGATAAGTACCTTACTTCCTTTTCCCACAGCTCCGCTGTCCTGTAATTTTTTTAAACCTATTGGTATTGAAGAGGAAACCGTATTCCCCGTCTCTTTTAAATCAATAAAAAACTTATTCTCCGGAATTTTCATTTTTTTACGCAGATAATTAATAATAAATTTATTTGCCTGATGAAATACAAAGTAATCTATTTCATCAATGGACAGTCTGTTCTTTTGAAGAACATCATTAACTGTGCCTGGAACAACATCAATAGTAAAATTGAATATCTCCGGACCGTTCATGTAGAGATGATTATCAGTCCGTACGGAATCTGTTCCGGGTACCTGTTGTTCAGGCGCTTTGGGTGCGTATCTGTGTCTTAATCCTCCGTTTGGTACTATAAGATTTTTATATCCTGAGCCGTCTGTCCCGAAAACAAATTCTCCAATGCCTTCTTCATCTGAATGTGAAATAATAACACCTGCTGCTGCATCTCCAAAAACAGTTCT
>QNDG01000023.1 GCA_003645915.1 Candidatus Zhuqueibacterota bacterium
AAGTGTATGATATGCAACGCCGTAACTTTTAAGATGGTCTGTCTGTGTCAAATCCATAGGAATAAGCAGTTTTTGAGCCCTGACCTGAGAGATAAAAATCAGGAAGAAAATCAAAATCTGTCTGAACTTCATTTTTTCGCCTCCCTGATGAGCCTCAAACGATTTCTGATCTCACCTGCCAGCAGGCTTTGGGGATATTTTTCAAGAAATTCTTCATAAATAATCACAGCTTCTTTCAACTTGTGATCCTTCTGTAGAAAATAACCCTGACGCTCAAGAGCCTTTTCTGCAAAATCCGAGCCTTTAAATTTATTCTGTACTTGTTTTAATACTTCAATTGCTTTTCCTGTCTGTCCCTCTGAAAAAAGGATACTGCTTTTTATAATCAATGCTCTTGCTGTTAAAGTACTTGCCGGATAAAGAGCCTGCAGAGAGTCAATAACAGCTATCGCGGAATTGTCCTTTTCGGAAAACTTTAAATATTCCGCTCTGCCCGACATTATAAGCTGATCCCTGTTCTTTTTAAGATTTTCCATTAACAGCATGTACAGATCAAGACCGTCATTAAGTTCCGGAGACTGAAGCCCCTTATCACTTATTCCCTGTGAAGTCAGTTCCTTTAAAATTTTATAACTTTGCTCCGGTTTTCCTGTAAAATATAATGTTTTACCAAGAAGCACAACACTTTTTACCCATAATTCGTTTTTTTCGGGGCTCTGTTTTTTCTGCTTCTCAAAATGCTCCTTTGCACTTTTAATATTACCCTGTATCAGCTCGCATCTGCCGATCAGAAACAAAGATTGTTCCGCCTCTTTGGTACCTTTGTAATCTTCATATACTCTTTTAAATACTGACAAAGCTTCACTTTGATTTTTAAGATTATCTGACAAAATTATTCCGCATTTTAACAGGGCATGCGCAGCTTCAGGAGTTTTCTGCCTGTCATCCGCAATGGATTTATATGCTTCTGCAGCTTCTTTATACTGACCGCTCTTTTCATAACATACTGCTTTTAAATACAGAATTCCTGTCTTATCACGCTCTTTTACAGATTTATCTTTAATATTGTTTAACAAATCCGCAGCAAGCCTGTACTGCTGTTTATTAATAAGGGTCTCGGCAAGATTAACAAATCTTGATATACTCTTCTTTCTTTCAAGAGAATAAATATCCTGTTCAATTTTTACAGCCTTTTTATAAAGTTCTGCTTTAATGTAAAGTAAAGAAAGCAGTTTTTTTATAGGGATATTTTCCTGATTCTTTTCGGAATATTTATTAATCTGTTTAATCATCGGAAAGACTACACCGGAAGATGCCGGAAGTCTTTTAAGCCGTGATTTTATAAAATTATAATGACCGGGACGAATCAATAAAAGCTCGCACATCTCTTTTGCAGCTGATTTATAATCAAGATTTGAAAGATAAAGATCAATCAGGCTTAAAGATAATATCCCGGGTTTATTTGTACGTTCCTTTCCCTTAATTAAAACTGAAGCTGCTTTTGAATAAAGACGTTCCTGAGCCATGGAATTTGCGACTATCTGATATATGTATGTCTCTTTTCCCGACTGCCGGATAATTTTATTCCACAACGAAAATGCATCTTTTTTTGCTCCTGACTTGTAAAGAGCAGATGCAAGACAACACTGCAGAATTTCATCATCAGGATAAAATTCAAGCCGTTTTCTTATAACGCGCACAGCTTCCGGATAATTTTCTGTTCTGAAACAGAGGTTTTTATAGTAATTAAAAAGAGCGCTGTTTTTCGGATATTTTTCATAAAGAGCCCTGCAGCTTTTTAATGCCTGTTCCGCATTGCCGCTTCTTTCCACTTCTCTTATCCTGCTCAGTTCTTTGTTAACATAGACTCTTGCCGATTGAGCAAAGACAGCAGAAAAACTCCACAAAAACAGGAGTAAAAAAATGCTCTTATTCCGGAAAAAATCCGGTAATTTTTTATGTTCACACATTATAATCCGCTTCTCACTTATTACATAATTAAATCATCAATGTAGGAAAATTCAAAACATCTTTATCCTTTTAATTCAAAATTCAACATTCAAAATTCAAAATTTCTTCCCACCCCAAACCTATTCACTTTGTTGCTGAGCCTGTCGAATCATTCACTCCCCCCTTTTTATTAAGCTTTTCAAAATACTCCCGTATAAGTTTTAAATACTCCGGCGAATACCTCGCTCTCGCAGAATTCAAAATATCGTCTGTTATTTTTTTATTGTCTGATACTTTGGGGACACCCCAAGAGGGGCTCTTTCTTAAAATATTTTTTCCTGCAGTTGCAGTCCTCCGGTTGGAAAAATCCCTTGTGTGCAGAGATTTCTGTGCATCAAGAAGCCGTGACAGAATCCTCTGCTGCAGTTCCTTTGTTTTCCGGCTGATATTTCCGGACTTAAGATCCTGTTCCGATTTTTTCATGTCATCACTTATCTTTGAAAGACTGCCAAGAACATCATCCTGCTTGTCAAGTTCCTGTGCAATGCTCTGAGCCAGTTTCTGCAGAGCAGACTGTTTTTGAGCAAGTCTTGCCATTGCAGCCTGCTCCTTTAATGAAAGTCTGCCCCTGTTTAAAAGATCAGATGTCATACGGTTTATCATGGACTGCTGCTCTCCCATTGCTTCAAGCTGCTGCATAAAATCATCAAGGCTTGAACCTGTTTGTCCCTGTTTTCCGCTCATCTGATTAAGTGTCTGTTGCAGAGTAATCACAGCTCTGTTAAGTGAAGCTGTTGCACGCTTCTGCTGAGCCCTCATCATTCCGAAATTTCTCTGCTCCAGAAACGATAACGATCTGTTCATTTGTGAAAGAGCCTGGTTCATTGATTTTTTTAATTCTGCTGACAACTTAAATGTTTTTCTGGAAATCTTTTCCAAAGAATCGGAAATCTGTTCAGCACCTGCAATCAGAGACAGTTGGGATCCTGCAATGCTTTTTGCAGATTGTGAGCCGGAATTTTCTGCAAGACTCTCCTGCATATCCGAAAGCATAAGCAGGCTCTTTGATGCCCGCATCATAGACTCTGCAAGGGCATTCTGTTTGTATCTCTTTAAAGATTTCTTTGCCTGTTGAATCATGGAAGAAAGTTTGTTCAAAGCTTTACTGCTTTTCATACCAAGAGAGCCTGACCGCTCACTGTCCTGCTTTTTCAGTGACCCGGACATTGATTTCTGGATCTCCGGTATCCTGTTTTGCTTGATAAAATCAGACGCTTTATTTAAGGAGTCCGATGCACCTGGATGCGACTCTTTAAGCATTTCTGCTGCATTTTCTATGTTGTTCTGCAGTTTTTCGGAATCTTTGGAAATGCGGTTTTCTCTTTTTGCCAGCTCATTAAAATCAGGATTTTCCTGCAAAGAACTGTTAATCTCCTTTTGCCGTTTTTCAAGATCCTGTGAAAGCCTGATAAGCGATTCAATTTTCTGCTCTGCCTGAATCTCCTTTAAAAGTGCAATTGTTCTGTCAAGAGCCTGTTCAAACTGCTTTTGCGCCTGCTGAAAATCCTGTATTTTATACTCCTTATCAACTGCTTTTTCCACTGTTTCTGCCAGTTTTTTAAGAGCCTCTTTTAATTCCGGGGAATCTATTTTGCTCATCAGGTTCTGAAGCTTGTTGTATTTTTCAAGTGTTTCATCACTCAGCATATTCTGCGATTCAAGTTTTTTTGTTAAATCCGCAATCTTCTCTTCAACGGAATTTAAATCTTCAATTGCTCTCTTTTGTTCTTCTGCAAGTTGCTTAATCTGCTGTTCCTGTTCCCATGTAAGTTTCTTTCCGGTTTTCAGATCATCTGAAAGCTTATTAAGTTTTTCTGATATTCCTGATGACTTTTGCAAAATGGTTTCCAGCGTATCTGTAAAAGCAATGTTTTCTTCATCAGCGCTTTTGTATAAATCAAAAAGAGATGGAAAACGTGCAATAAATTTTTTACTGGAAGATTTCTTGGGGCCGTTTATTATGTCATTATCAAATACCTCAACCCAGTAATGTACTGCATCGCCCGGAAACAGATCCAGATCCGCAATATCCCACGGCAGGTTATATAAAATTTCTTTCAACATTTTTCTGATCGGGATTTCCTTTGTAAAAATTTCAACAGAATCCTCCTGTCCTGAGAATATTCCGTATTTCAACAAAAGAGCGGAAACACCAAAATCGTCTGAAGCTTTAATCCGCAGGTCAAGATGCATGTTTTCATCAAGGTCAGTATCTGCTCCAGGCTCTGTTATTTCAACTTCCGGGGGCATATCTTTTATTATTTTAATTTCATATTTAATAGGGCTTTTGTTTATAATGCCAGATGTGTCCTCAATTGAAATAAAATAATTATCCTGTTTTGTTATTAAAAACTTCACTGACCCGGACGCTTTTCCGGTTACTTTTATCTGTTTCTTCTTTCCTGATGAGAAATTTATCTTACCGCTTTTTAAAGGCTTGCTTGAAATAATGTCTATGTTTGCACGGGATCCTGTAATTGCTGAGAACGAACCTTGATTTTCCGGAAATTTCTGCGGTAAAATACCGGAGTACAAAGGAGAAAAAAGCGTTACAAAAAGACTTCTTACTACAGGTCTTTTTTGTACATCAATAACAAAAACAGGTGTTCTGACCCTGCCTGACCGGAAAAAATATTGAGTCTTTGAATTTATATTGTAGAGTGTATATTCAAAAGGATGGTTCAAAACAACTCTTGAGCCGGAACCGGACACTTGTTTAATATTTAATTCCATAGTCCTTATTTTTTTTACGGAAGGAGATGCCTTTATCTTTACTGTATCCCCTTCAACAACTCTGATGTTTCCCGGATCAACATTAATAAAAAACGGCTGGGGTCTCTGATAATTTCTGCCCGGCAAAAGTAGTCTTTTAAAAGCAGCTTCTGTCTGAACCGGAAAAACAACAAAAAGAACAAGATTCAGCAAAACCGGTAATAAAGCGGAGACAACAGATGTTCTGCTTAAATTAAACGGTTCAAGACTTTTAAAATCAACGGATTTTATTTTATCCCATACTGATAAAAGAGCTTGTTCTGCAAATTCTTCCGAGGTTGTGCTCTTCTGTTCCTTTTTGTCCCGAAATATCTGAACCGCATTTACAAGCCGGTCTTTAATACCGGTTTTATATCCTGCTTCAAAGGCAAGGGTATCATCATCCGGTATATTCTTTCTGAAAAACAGAGACCAGATATGCCGTATAACCTTTTTAAAAAGTATAAAACCTGTAAGGATCAGATACAGAGATAAAAGAAAAATTCTTACTGCTGCGTGCGGCCATAAAGCAGCTTCAAAAATCAAAAGAAAAAACAGTCCGCATGCTACAAAAACGAATAATTCAAACGCCCCTCTGTATGCAGAAACAATCTTCTTTTTTCTGCGCAGCTGTGCAAGCCTGTCCGCTATTTTCAGGTATGTCAAATCAGTATTATTCATATTTAATGAAGAAGAGCCCACACTACAATATTTGTCCCCATTTTTAATGCTTCAAGTCTCTTTTCCGGAGGATCATTATGAACCTCAGGATCAGCCCATCCGTCGGAAATGTTTGTCTCATAAGTATAAAAAACCATTATGCGGCCAAAATCATCAAAAATCGCAAAACCCTGAGGAGCCTTTCCGTCGTGCTCGTGAATTTTTGGCAGGCCGTTTTTAAACTTGTATTTTACCGAATATATTCCGTGGGAAAACGGAAGCTCCGTGAACTCCCGCTCCGGGAATACCTTTTTCATCTCCCTTCTGAAGGATTTGTCCATTCCGTAATCATCGTCAGCATAAAGAAATCCTCCGTTTAAAAGATAGTTTCGCAGATTTTCCGCTTCTTTATCAGAAAAAGATATCATACCGTGCCCTGTAAGAAACAAAACCGGATATGAAAAAAGTTCTTCCTGATCAAGAGACACCTGTGCTTCTTTTTCGTTGATAAGTATTTTTGTATTCTTTTTTATAAATCTGCACAAATTCGGAATGCACGAAGGATCATTGTACCAGTCTCCTCCCCCGTGATATTTGACTCTTGCAATGCTGAACGGCTGTGCATACAGTCCTCTGCACACAGATAAAAAGATAATGGCTGATAAAAAATAAACAGTTTGTTTTTTCATGTTTTGCCCTGTCAGAAAAAACTGATCACCACTGATACTGCCATGATAATTGCAATTATTATTTTTGCTATTTTACTTGTAAGCGCTCCGATAAACGCACCGATTCCTGCATGCAGAGAACGCCTGGAATCTCCGGATGTAATCAGTTCCAGTATTACAGCACCGGCAAAAGCCCCGAAAAATCCTCCGAGAAGAGCGCCTATTACAGGAGCAACAGGTGAGCCGGCAATTGCGCCCAGAAATCCACCGATTATAGCGCCTATTGCAGCCCATTTGGATCCTCCGAATCTTTTTGCAAGCAGCGCTCCGAAAACAGATTCAAAAATTTCAAGAGCCACTGCAACTCCAAAGAGTACAACCACAAGTGTTACACTGATTCTCTCAAATCCGGTTAACAGTCCGTAAACAAGTGCATCTGCAGCAATGATAAACGTACCTGCCACTCCAAAAGGAATTATTACAACCCCTGCAATCAGAACAATAAAGAAAATAATTGTACCGAGTATTTCCATTTTTACCTCCCGGATTGTAAAGATGCAATATTGTAAAATACATATTAGTAAGTCTAAAATCAATTATATCTTTTGATTCTTCAGGGAAAGATATGATAATTTTAGTATTTTTCTCCCAACTTCGCTTCCGGATTGTTAAAGTCTTTAACGATTAATCGGTTGGTTTTGTAGAGATTATGGGTAGGCACTTTTTTCAGAAAATCCCGATTCTTACTATTATATTTTTAAAAAGAAAATCGGGACGGCAAAACTCTTCCATATACCTTTATACCTCTATACCAATTTTTTATTTTATCCTTTATCCTTTTTCCTTGTCTTATTCTTTGCGTACGCTGCGATCGTTGCGAAAGAATACTTCGCTGCTGCCTGATATCCGGCATTTTTTACACTGATAATCTCAAATAATTGATTTTTTTACTCGCATTTATTGGTTACATATCTTATATTACAAAAAATAGTGTTCGTTTAATTCGGAAAAATATTCCTGATTATGGAGGATTTAATAATGAAACATCTTGTGCTCTGTGTTGACGACCAAAGAGAAGTACTAGGAGTCCTGCGCAAAGATCTTGCTTTTCTGGAACCGGGATACACAATTATTGAGTGTGAATCTGCTCAGGAAGCAGATGAGGTTATTCAGGAAAGAAAAGATGACAGCGTTGCAATGATAATATGCGACCATATTATGCCCGGTGAAAATGGTGTTGACTTTCTCGCAAGAGTTACTGACAAATACGGTTTAAAGAAAACAAAAAAACTTCTTTTAACAGGTCTTGCGACTCAACAGGATACAATCAGAGCAATTAACGAAGCAAGGGTTGACGGATACATAGAAAAACCGTGGGAAGAACCTGAACTTAAAACAGCAGTAACAAAACTTCTATCGGAATATACGGAAGAAAACAGTATCACTGATCAGGCTCTTACGGAATGCCTTAAATAATCTTTTAAAAACTTTTAATAAATACTTACCTTTAAGGAATCCGGATAACTATACTGTTGTTCCGGATTCTCTTTTTTTACGGAATACCACAAGCCAGGATTCCTTTGTCCGCATCATTAAACCTTCTTTTCCATCCACTTGCCTCTGTTAAACCAGAAAAGCATTAAAACCCCTTTTAAAAAAGTTGTAAATGAAATAACAGCCCAAACTGCCTGCACCCCAAGATTAAGAAAAATACTAAAAAACCATGCAAGAGGAATTCTCAGCATTGTTAAAGTAAATATAATTATCATGGGCGGCTTTGTATCACCAGCACCGGAAAAGGCTCCTTCCAGAACCACTTCAAATGCCAGAAACACTTCAAAAACAGCAATAAATTTCAGGTAACTCTTACCGTAATTAATAACATCAGGATCTTTGATAAAGAATCTGTAAAAATACTCCGGTAAAAAGAAAAATACTACAGAAGCTGTAAATAAAATTATTGATACAAGTTTCAGTGCAAGAATTACGGAATCTTTGGCCTTTTGGGGCTGGCCTGCTCCCAGATTCTGGCCAACCATGGAAGCTGTTCCCATTGCAAACCCAAACGCAACAAAATACGGCAGTGATTCAATTCTGTGCCCTATACCTACTGCTGCAAGAGGGGCGCTGCCAAAATGTGAAATTATACCGGCAAGTACAAGATAAATAACTGCAAACATTGTGTTGCTGAATGAAACTGGCGCTCCGATCTTTACCATGGGGTAAAAATAATCTCTGAAAAATTTCAGATTGAATTTCAGCCTTATTCTGCGTAGTTCGGGCAGCATGATAAAAAGAGCGGCAACCATTAAAACAGATCCCACAGCATGAGAAATAACAGTTGCAACAGCAGCTCCCTTAAACCCCATCTTAAAATGAAAAATAAAAACAGGATCAAGGCAGGCATTTAAAAGAAGTGAAAATCCGGTAATAAACATCGGTACTCTGGTGTTTCCCATTCCTCGAATAACATGTTCAATTGTTACCATGAGGTAAACAAAAAAAATTCCTGAAATGAATATCTGCACATACTTTGTTGCATTTTCTGCAATTGACCTTTCTATTCCGATTAACATGAAAACCGGTTCTGCCGCAAAAGAAAACACTATCATTGTTATTACTGATAAAATCACTGAAGATGCAATTGCCGCACCTGCAGTAGAAATTACTTCTTTTTTATTATTTTCTCCGCTTCTTCTTGATACCATGGCAAGTGCGCCTGTTGCTACTGTCTGAGTTAATGCTCTTAACATCCAGACATAAAAACTTCCTGTACTTAGTGCAGCAACAGCATATGAGCCGAGCTTCCCCACCCAGAACATATCAACAATTTCAAAAACAATATAAAAAAGACTTGATAAAACTGCAGGCACTGCAAGAAATAGAAGTCCTGCCAGAGGAGATCTGTTTACAATAATTTCCCGTTCTTTAAGCATAACCGTTCCATATTAACTTCAGACACAAAACACTCATACTAAAAACTGCCCGGTTAAAAATCAAACCGGACAGCCTGTTTATTCTCTGCTTTTCCGGATACCTGCAGAATAATT
>QNDG01000483.1 GCA_003645915.1 Candidatus Zhuqueibacterota bacterium
AAAGAAAAGACAAGGATAAAAAGGGGGGGGAATAATAGTGAATAGTGAATAGGATTTTGGGGTACGGCTAATTTTCATTAACAAGATGTTGTTATTTAACTTGGATTATTCATAAAAACTCAGAAAAGTACAGCTAATGGCTATAATTACAACAATTTACAGAAAATTCAACTTTGGAACTAAGTTTTTATTAATGTGATGATTTTGAGCTTAATACTCAGCTCTATGAATTATTCAGGCTATTAAATGCTCTTTATCGGGAACTGTTTTTAATCAACGGGTAAAATAAAGAGAAAATTGAAGATTTTAAAGATGAGGATAAAATGTTTGTTGGTTTGGAACAAGCTGTAAAAAAATACCTGGGCAGAAACAAGAACAATCAGAAGTTGTTTTTTTGGGAGAAAAACGGTATTTTTTGTTCGGATACTTTAAAAGGCTGAACTGTAGCCCTGTCCTAAGTATTTTATTGGTAGAGATAAATGTACTTTTTAAGAATTTTGTAAGTGTTTTTCAATACTAATGGTTTTATTGCAGAGGTGTTTCCGGCAGAGGCAATATTACAGAGTGTATCATCTGTAAGTTTTGTTTCAGGATAATTTGCTTGTTGTATAGATATTTTAATCAGAGGATAATCAGGGAAAAGACAGAGGAATTGAATAAACTTGTCAACCAATTTAAATTAAAAAAGTGGTGAACAAAATGTATAGAAATCGAAATTTACGTCAAAAAATGCTTACCTTAATCCTTGGGATTAATGGTATCATGTTTTTAGTGGTTTTTGTGGTTTATTACAGTTTTTTAAAAGATCTTGTAGTAAAAGAGACGCAACAAAAGGCCATGGAAAAAGTTGAAGGAGTTAAATCAGACCTGGAGGCTTATCTTTATGAAAAGGCCAAAATTGCGTGGACTTTTTGCCTTGACCAGGATATTAGAAACTGGTTAAAAAGGAACAGCGTAAAAAGGGTAAGTAAAGCCAGAGATCCTGAATATGCAAGAATTATAGAGCAGCTTAAAACCTATGTAAGAGAAGACGGAGAATTGAAAAGTGCATTTATTGCCAGTGAAAAAACTCATTGGTATTATGAAAGCGCAGAGCGGCCAATAACGGATGATAACTACAATGTCAGTAAACGGCCGTGGTATATACGAGCAGTAAAAATAGGGAAACTCTGTTTTGATATTGATGTTGATGCTGTGGATTTTTCTATAGCGGCTAATATTCGTGTCCCAATATATGATAAAAACAAAAAACTTCTCGGAGTAGGTGGTGTTGATTTAAGTCTTCAGCATTTTACACAGGTGATTAATAAACTGGGTAATGTGTTTCAAACGGGAGAAGCTTTTCTGATAGGAAGTGACGGTACTTATTACTATCATCCTAACAGAGAATTTGTTCTGAAAAAACATATGACGGATTTTAAGGATGATGGAGAAAAGTTTAAGGGAATTGAAGCTGCAACAAAAAAGATACTGGATAAAGAAAAGGGTATTTCAGAAGTAGTATATAATGGAGATAAAAGATATTTCCTCTATACTCCTATTGAAAGTATCGGCTGGAGCCTGGTCCTGAGTGTTTCATCTTCTGAGATAAACGCGCCATTAAAAAGCCTTGCAAGAACTTCAATAATAATAGTTTTATTAACAGCAATATTTCTTGTGGCAGCAGTGTTGTTTTTAACAGGCACAATATCCAAACCCATAAACCAGCTTGTAGGTATGATACGGGATATAGCAGAGGGGGAAGGTGATCTGACACGCAGGTTAAATGTAGCAAGTAAGGATGAGATAGGGGAGCTTGCGAGATGGTTTAATATATTTGTAGAAAAAGTACATTCAATAATTTATCAGGTAAAGAGAAGTGCAGGGGAGGTTGATATTGCTACGGAAGAGATTAGCGGGACTTCAACTGATCTGGCTTCCGGTATAGAGGAGCAGACTACTCAGTTAAGTGAAGTTGCTGTAAGTATACAGGAGATGACCAGCGGTATAGTACAGAATTCCCGCAGTACAGAAGATGCTGCCAATCAGGCAGAAGAAGCCAGCAGAATCGCCAAAAAGGGTCTCGAATTCCTGCAACATACCAGAGATGAAATGGAGAAAATCTCTCAGACAGCTGATAAAGCCTCAGGAACAATAACCAAACTGTCTGAGCAAGTTGATGAAATAGGTGAGATAGTGTGGGTAATAGGCGATATCGCAGCACAGACAAAAGTGCTTGCTTTAAATGCATCCATAGAAGCAGCAACAGCTGAAGGAGAAGGCGGCGAGGGATTTAGCGTTGTTGTAGAAGAAGTAAGAGGTCTGGTAAAACAGACAACAGAAGCAACAGAGAAGATAAGCGATACGATTTCCAGAATTCAGAAAGACACGGACACAGCACTCAGCTCAATGTCTGAAGTACAGGAAGTAGTAAGGCATGGTATGGAGATATCCCGCCAGACAGAAGAGATCTTTGAAGATATTACGAAAATTGTAAGTGCGAGTATGCAGAGTATTCAGCAGATAGCTGCAGTATCAAAAGAACAGAGCTCAGGTGCAGAAACAATATCCCAGAGTGTATCAGCTGTAAGTGCAGTTGCCAGACAGTCTGCCCGTGGTGTGGATATGCTTTCAAAAGCAGCGGATAATTTGAAAA
>QNDG01000484.1 GCA_003645915.1 Candidatus Zhuqueibacterota bacterium
CCGGGTTGTTATCTTCTGAAATTGCTAATGTATCAATCCGTCCAGAGTGTAAGTTTCCAGTCGAAAATTCAGTTGCTACAAATCTGCAATTGAAAAATGTTTCCAGATTTTGTTCAATTAATTTTTGTAAGTCCTTTTCCAACTTAAATTCAGTCGGTTTTATTCTGTTTACTTTATTGTCTTTTATTTCAAATATTGCCATTGTTGTCCTCTTTCTTAATATGCCCTACAACATCTGTGTATATACTATTGTTCTTATCCTCCCGAATTGGCGGTATAAGAACAATTGTTGATATTTTTTTTATCATTTATTTTCTTTCCTTATCCATAAAAACCATCCATTTGATTTTCTATTTTAGAAAACGTTTTTTCAGAATGATTAAATAATACCTAAATGCAAATAGATATATTCTATTTTAATTAAATTATATTGGAAAGTCAAGTAAAAACAGTCCATTGTCATGCATTCTCAGAACTATTCCTTCCCAAGCACAGCTTTCATCAAAACAACTGTGTAGGGATTCCAGGTTGACATTGTAAAATAAAGAGTCAGTCTGTTTTCCGTATCAACAGCAAGATTTCCCAACTGATAGGGCCCGTATTCTCCGCCCCACACATTCTCCCGTCCCGGATCATGTACGCTGTCTTCGCGAGCATATTCCCAGCTTACATGCATAAAATGCCCGTAACCGTTATCATTCCACGGATCAAAAACAATCTGAACTTCAGACCAGGGGCCCCACGGATAGTCGGCAGTACGCATGTTAATTCCTCTGGGGTTCATATTATTGTAAAGCATAATCCACTTGCCGAAAACCGGATAATAAATTACAGATAGTTCTCCTGTTCCGGACTGTTCAAATAATGGCGCTGCATCAGATTCATTAAAGCTCCACTGTGGTATATTTGATTTGTTCGTGCCAGTAAAATAGCGGATTGAAGACGGGTTTTCTATCTCATCTGATTTCTGGCACGCAAGATAAACCCGGCTGTTTCTGTATTTTCCCGTACCAAACAGAACCAGACCCTGCCCGCTGTTTACAGGAAATCCCTGCCACTGGGCAAAATCAATTTTAATTAAAGAGATATTTATAAAATGATTTACGGACACATCGCATAAATACTGAAAAGAAAATCCGTTATTTTCAGACCTGGCAAGAACCGTACGGCCCATGGTTTTTGTAATATCATTCCAGTCAGTTGTATGAAAGATGTACATTTTCCCGTTCAGACTTACTCCTTCCACAGGAACTTCATATGCGCCCTGATCTATACCCGGTATGCTAATGGCACGAAAGTGTCCGTTAAGATCATGAATAAAGGTGAGATTAAGTCCGTTTTCAGGATTTGTATCTGTGGTAAAAGCAATCGCATCGTCATCAGGAACCGCACCTCCGAAACTGTCGCCAAAAAGAAGATAAGTTTTTTCATTGTGCTGAAACGGAATACCTAAGTCCGTTGAAACAAGACCGTATCTGTTTTTTGTTTTGTTGGCAGTAGAATCCTGTTTTTCTCTGTCAAAATCACCTACTAATTGTTCTATTTTTTCTGCCCGGGAAATAACTGTTATTCGGGAGGTGTTTTCCGGTTGGTTGGTACCCGGAGAACATGATAATATTAACAGAAGAAGTAAAATGATTACAATCATACTTTTTCCCATGCTTTTATTAAGATAAAATTTATTTATAATAAAATCAATTATGTTTTTTCTTAGGAGGTTTAACAATTTGGTATGGGAATTTTGCTCAGTTATAACAGGATGTTTCCAAGAGGAATAAAAATGTTTTATGCTATATGTTTGTTTTCCTGGAGGTCTCTGTGGGTATTGAGAGAGTGTTTTAAGACTTCTCAGTAGCTTTCGCCCCTTCGAAATGACGGATTGGTGAATTTGGAATATGGGTGTCATAAAACGGAAGCAAAGCTTCCAGAAAGGTCAATCAGTAAAAATGAATCTTTTACGGTTAATTTGTTGATTTCGTTCAGATTATGGGTAGGCACTTTTTTCAAAAAATCCCGATTCTTACTATTATATTCTAATAAAGAAAATCGGGACGGGAATGACAAATTAGTGACAACCTATTTCCAGAGAAGACAATGCATAACATGGAAGCAATGCTTCCAGAACTATTTCCCTCCCAAGTTCAACTTGGGAGGGAGTACTAAATTCAAAGACGCACTTTCATCAGCCTCCTTGAATTGGTAACAACATTTATTGAGCTGAAAGCCATTGCAGCTTCTGCAAGAACCGGGTGCATTAAACCAAACACTGCAAGAGGTATCATTACAACATTGTAGAAAAAGGCCCAGAACAGATTCTGCCTTATTTTTTTAAAGGTAGCCCTGCTCAGATGAACAGCTTTTGCAACGCTTGCCACATCTCCTTTAACAAGAACAATATCTCCGGATTCAATTGCAATATCAGTTCCTGTGCCGATTGCAATACCGACATCAGCCTGAGTAAGTGCCGGTGCATCATTAATACCGTCTCCTACCATTGCAACAATTTCACCTGTTTGCTGAAGCTCTTTTACTTTCTCAGCTTTTTCATTTGGTAGCACATTTGCCATGAATTTTTCTATACCTGCAATATCTGCAACAGCCTTTGCTGTTTTTTCATTATCCCC
>QNDG01000485.1 GCA_003645915.1 Candidatus Zhuqueibacterota bacterium
ATCCGGCCGACTGTACGCCTGTTTGTACTACAGAATTTGTGGCGTTTCAGAAAAGGTATGAGCAGTTTGAGGAACTTGGCTGTAAGCTTATTGGAATGTCCATTGATCAGGTTTTTTCTCATATCAAATGGGTTCAGTGGATAAAAGAAAACCTTGATATAGAGATTAAATTCCCAATTGTAGCTGCAAATGATTCTGTTGCAATGAAACTGGGAATGCTGCATCCGGGTAAAGGAACAAATACTGTCAGAGCTGTATTTATTGTTGATCCTGAAAGCAAAGTAAGATTAATAATGTACTATCCTCAGGAAGTGGGAAGAAATATGGATGAGGTGGTAAGGGCAGTTAAGGCTCTTCAGATTTCAGACAAACAGGGAGCTGTCGCAGCAGGATGGCCCGAAAATGAGCTTATAGGAGACAGAATAATTGTTCCACCTGCAACTGACGAAAAAGCTGCACAAAAACGCCTTGAAGATTATGAGTGCTATGACTGGTGGTTCTGCCACAAACCGCTGAAAATGTAGTAAAAGGTTTACGCTTTGATTCCTTTTAAAGGTTTGAAATTTAAGCGGGACCGCTTTGGCTGCCCCGCTTAAATTGTTAATGTATCAAAACCATCTTTCTTGTTAGTACATAATTCCCGTCTTTTGATTTTACTTCCATTCTGCAAAAATATTGTCCGCTCGGTACAGACATACCATTATTGTCTTTGCCATTCCATTTAATACTGTGATAACCTGCATTTTTATAACCGGCCAATAATTTTTTTATTTCCATTCCCTGAAGATTGAAAATTAAAATATTGACGTTAGCATTGTCTAAAAGCTGGTATCTGATAGTTGTTTCGGGATTAAACGGATTAGGATAATTTTGTTCTAATGTAAAAGAATTACATAAATTGTTTTTACTTTTTTCAATACCAGTAGTAGATTCTGCGCTTTTAAGTACACCAAATCCTCTGGTGCCGGCAAAGAGAACTCCTTTGGAATTTATGGCTAGGGAGTAAATGCAAGCTGTGTTATTATTTATTTCTTCCCATGAGTCACCATTATTGGTGGAGCGGAAAGAGCCTCTGCTTGTTCCGGCGAAGAGAACTCCGTCAGAATTGAAAATTAAGGAATAGACATT
The DNA here is from genome assembly GCA_003645915.1 of Candidatus Zhuqueibacterota bacterium. Lineage (GTDB taxonomy): Bacteria > Zhuqueibacterota > QNDG01 > QNDG01 > QNDG01 > QNDG01. The sequence goes on from QNDG01000485.1 coordinate 1,129, forward strand.
TTTTATAGTCAGACCATTGTTAATTTCTGTCCATGAGTCGCCGTTATCAGTGGAGCGAAAAACACCTTTACCTGCAGTACCGGCAAAGATTTCTCCGCTGGCATTTACAGCGAGAGAACGAATATCATTGGCAGTAAGGCCAGTGTTGATTTGTGTCCATGAATTGCCATTGTCTATAGAACGGAATACGCCTCCGCCTCCGGTTCCTGCAAATAGCACATCACTGGAATTCACAACAAGGGAATAAATTACTGTGTTAGTCAGGCCGTTGTTAATTTCTGTCCATGAGTCGCCGTTATCTGTTGAACGAAAAATGCCTCCATATGCCCCGGCGAATAGCACGCCGTTAGAATTGTGTGCAAAAGCATAAAAAAATGTGTTTGTTACTCCTGTGTTGATTTCTGTCCATGAATTGCCGTTGTTTGTGGAACGAAAAATACCATTCCCTAATGTGCCGGCAAAAAGATCGTCGTTGGAATTAATGAGAATAGAGTAAAGAAAAGGATTAGTTAATCCTGTATTTATTTGTGTCCATGAGTCGCCATTATCTTGAGAACGAAAAATGCCTGCTCCATAGGTTACTGCAAAGAGCTCATCACTGGAGTTTATATCAAGAGAATAGACTATCGTATTAGTAAGACCATTGTTAACTGGTGCCCATGAATCGCCGTTATTTGTGGACTTGAAAATGCCCGCTCCGTCAGTGCCGGCGAAAAGTCCCTTGGTAGGAATAAAAGAAAGATGCAGGACATTTTTGTTAAACAGTCCTGTATTGATTTGTACCCAGGAATCACCATTATCTGCCGAGCGATAGATACCATATCCGTCAGTACCTGCAAAGACTGTGTCATTTGAATTTACTGTAAGCGAGATAACAATTTTATTAGTAATATTTGTATTTGCCTGTTCCCACGAGTCACCGTTATCTGCTGAATGAAAAACACCTCCTCCCCAAGTTCCGGCAAAGAGTACACCGCTTGAGTTTACAGCAAGGCACCTGATTTTCAAATTAGTCAGGCCGTTGTTGATTTCTGTCCATGTATCGCCCCCGTCTGTGGATCGTATGACACCTCCTCCATCTGATCCAGCAAATATTGTACCTTCAGAATTTATAGAAAAAGAATAGACTTGTTTTTCATTCAGACTCGTATTGATTTGTGTCCATGAGTCGCCATTATCTTTAGAACGAAAAATGCCACCGTTAGTGCCGGCAAAGATAGTGTTATCGGGAATGATCAGAAGGGAAAGAATGAAATATTTTGTTAAACCTGTATTAACTGCTGTCCATGATTCGCCATTATCTGTTGAACGGAAAATTTTGTTACCATAAGTACCGGCAAAGAGAACGTTGCCGGAGTTAGCTGCTATTGCCCGGATATCTGTATTTATCAAACCTTTATTTTTCCGTATCCAGGTTTCGGAATTGTCATTAGAAAGGAAAATTCCTCCATTGGTTCCGGCAAAGAACACACCGTTG
>QNDG01000486.1 GCA_003645915.1 Candidatus Zhuqueibacterota bacterium
ATCATGTACCGTCATTCTATAAACCTCCTTTAACAAATTTTGTAACACCTTGTTGATGTATAATAAATAGATTCTCTTAAACATTACCCTTTCTGGAAAAATATGTAGAGTAACGATTTATTGAAAAAGCAATATCTGCACCAAAATATAAAGAAAAAACCATAAAAAATATTTAAGGAAAGATTTCAACTATAAGTTGTTGTAAATGAAGTAATTGTGGGATGGTTATAAATACTAAAGGAAGGATTAAGAATGATTAACTATCATTTTTTTCCATCTAATTCTCTCTTTTGTTGTTTTTCAACAACAGTTTTTGTTGTTTTTTAACAACAAAAGGTTCTCTCACTCTCATCATTAAGTTTTAAAGATTGAGCTCCCTTAATTTACGGTATATATATGTCCTCTCCAATCCGACTTGTTGTGCCATCTCTGCTATATTCCCTTTGTATACATCGAGCATTTTCTGGAAATAAGATATTTCAAAATTTCGTTTGGCTTGTCGATATGAAAAAATTTCCCCATTCTGTTCACTTATATTGCTATTTTGGCCTGAATTCTTTGAAAGAATATCCAATTCTATGGTATCACCCTGGGTAAATAAAACAGCCCTTTCTATAACATGATTCAATTCTCTCATGTTCCCACTCCACTTACAATTTACCAGCCACCTCTTTGCATCTTCACTAATACCATTCACTTCTTTCTGATATTTTCTATTAAAAAAATTCATATAATAATTGGAAAGATCCAGTATATCCTCCTTTCTTTCCCGTAAAGGAGGCATGATAAATTCAACTGTATTAATCCTGAAATAAATATCTTTTCGAAATATTCCAGAATTGACCCGTTTATGAAGGTCCGCATTTGTCGCTGTAATTATTCTGCAGTCGGACTGCAAAGCATTTTTTGCCCCAACCGGGAAAAAAGACCTGTCTTCAAGGACTCTCAATAGCTTTGCCTGATTAGAAGATGACATCTCACCGATTTCATCTAAAAAGAGTGTACCTCCTTCAGCACGTTGGAAATAACCTGCGTGTTGAGATATAGCACCGGTAAACGAGCCTTTCTCATGACCAAACATTTCACTTTCAAAAAGCGTATCAGGAATAGTGTTGCAATTTACTGGAAGAAATAACTTGTTATGCCTCAAACTATGCTGGTGTATATAGCGGGCGAGTATCTCTTTTCCTGTGCCACTTTCTCCAGTGATTAAAACATTCACGTCTTTTTCTGCAATCTGTTTTGCCATCGAAAATATTCCATTCACCTTTTTATTTGTAAACTGAAAAAGATAAAATTCATGTCTCTTTTCAAGAAGGTCTTTTTCCATCTTTTTCATTCTTTTTCTAAGTTCAATAGTTTTTTTTATTTTCTCTATTTCTAAAAGCAACAATTGTGGGTCAGCCTGCTTTTCAAAAAACCCCGCTGCCCCAAGTTTTATGGCCTGAACTGCATTTTCTATAGAGCCATATCCTGTCAGTACCAACAGTTCTACTGAATCCAAATTCCTTTCCTTCAAGATCTTAATAAAACTCATCCCATCAAGATCCGGCATGTTAATATCCGTGATAATAATGTCAAAACATGGGCCCATAGTCTCCAGATAATGCAATGCCTTTTGGGCAGAAGTAAATGTTTCAACCTCATAGTTTTCCATTTCGAGGATGTTCGACATACTCTTATTAATCAATTCATCATCATCTATTAACATTATTTTTAATGCACTCATCCTAAATGCCATCCTTTAGGCCATTTTTAAAATAAACACTGTCGTTTTTATCGAAGTTTAAAATAAACACTGTGCCTTTCCCGATCTCAGATTCAACTGTTATATCTCCCTTGAGAGATTCAACAATACGCTTAACAGAAAATAGGCCTAATCCGGTTCCTTTTTCTTTTTCCGTATAAAATGCCTTGAATATTTTATCTATACAATCATCTTTTATTCCGTGGCCATTATCAGAAAATAGTATCGTAATCTTGTTCTCGTCAGTACTTACTTTGATTTCAATCCTCCCATTACTGCTAACAGCATCAACTGCATTTGACAATAGATTCATAACAACTTGGTTAAACAGATATTTATCACATTTCAGTACGAGATCTTTATCGCAGGAGACACTAACATGGGCGTTTTTCCGCAGTATTCCCCCACTGTATATACTCACAATACTCTCAATACTCTGTTTTACGCTAAAATAATCTATCAGAGAAGCCGTCTTTCCTGATAGTGTAAACAGGTTATTGAGTAAACTCTTCGCATACTTAAGCCCTTCTTCCTGATTAGATAATATTTTCTTATATTGCTCATTAAAATAATCACTGGCCCCTTCAGGATTAAGCTTTCTCAATCCGTAATTAGAATTGCCAAGAATAGCAAAAACTCCTTTAATATCATGAGCAATCCCTGATGCCAAAAGCCCGACTCCCGCCATTTTTTCTGAAAAAAGGGCTTTTTCAATCATTAATTGATAATCCGTTACATCCTCAACAGAAATCAGCAACTGATGAATTCTATTTTCGTAATCACGAATAGGCGCAACTTGAAAAGAATAAATATTATACCCAAACTCCCTCTTTGTTTCGTAGGACCTTCTCTTCCC
>QNDG01000487.1 GCA_003645915.1 Candidatus Zhuqueibacterota bacterium
TGTTTTAACAGGGACAGAAAAAAGAAAATATTACAGATATCACGATTATTACTCAAAGGGATAAAATCCCTTTTGGAATATTGAGGAAATTATGAGACCCGGAGCTATTGTCATAGGAGGACATTTTCAGGGGCTTGGAGCTGTACGGGCACTTGCAACACAAGGCGTATAAGTTATTGTGATTGACAGTGAACACTGCATATCCAGATTTTCCAGATACTGCAGCAGATTTTATAAATCACCTGAAGTGACTGACGGACCCCGGTTTTTAAAATTTTTAAAGTCTCTTGCCCAAATTCCGGGGATAAAAGGCAGTGTTATTTTCCCTACTGATGATGAAACAGTATATTTCTTATCTAAGTACCACAGCAGGTTATCAGAATTTTACAGACTCATTACTCCAAAATGGGATGTGGTGAAATATTTCTATAATAAAAAGCTTAGTTACACTCTGGCGGAGAAAACCGGCATTCACATACCAAAATCAATTTTCCCGGAAAGCATAGACGATATAAGCAATTGTGATTTAAGATTTCCGGTTATTGTTAAACCTGCGGTTATGAGACCGTTTTTTAAGGCAACAGGGAAGAAAGTTTTTAAAGCAAACAATATCTCAGAGCTAATAAAAATGTATAAACTTGCACTTAAGGTGATAAGTAGAGAAGAGATAATAGTTCAGGAGATAATACCAGGTGCATCAAAAAATCTTTTTTCATTCTGCCCGGTAATGAATAATGGAGAAGTTATTGCCGCAGTTACTGCCCAGAGACTGCGGCAGCATCCAATGGATTTCGGAAGAGCGACTACATATGCAGTAACAAAAAGAGTTCCGGAACTGGAATTATCCGGTACGGAAATTTTGAAAGCGGTTTCATACAATGGTCTAGCAGAGGTTGAATTTATTTATGATAAAAGAGATGGTATCTATAAATTCCTGGAAGTTAATCCCAGAATATGGGGATGGCACTCCATTGCAGGCGCTGCAGGTATTAATCTGCCATATATAGCTTATAAAAATGCTGTTGGAACAGAAGATATCAAATCACCGGTTTTTCTTGAAAACAAAAAATGGATAAGATTAATGACAGATCTTCCTACAAGTATTAAAGCTCTTTTAAAAAAGCAGGTTACAGGAAAAGAGATATGGGAATCCTACAGAGGTAAAAAAGAATTTGCGGTTTTTTCATTTTCCGACCCTTTGCCTTTTGCAGGGGAGATTTTTCTTATTCCTTATCTGATAAGCAGAAGAGGGATTTAACATGAATTGGTTACTGATCACAGTTTGTTTTGTTACGGATTTGCTTCTGTTGTCTTTAATAGTACTTAAATTGAATATAGCAAGAAAATCAGTGGTGTTTTTAATAAGTCTGATTTCGCTGTTTTCTGCTTTATTTGTTAATGTTTTAAAAATAAGCCTGTTTGAACCGGCATGGTTTCAATTGTCTCTTTGTTCCATAGTTGTTGTATTTGCTCTCTTTGGCATGGTTTTATTATTCAGATTCTACAGAGATCCTGAGAGAGAAATTATCGAAAAAGAGAATGTGATTTTGTCTCCTGCGGACGGTATTGTTCGCTACGTTAAAAAAATTGAGTCCGGCAGTATTATTTTTCCGGAAAAAAAAGGCAGGACATTCCCGTTAACGGAAATAACACATACCGATTACATAACAAAAGGTTCATGGCTTGTTGGGATAGAGATGAGTATTATGGATGTTCATGTAAACAGGGCTCCAATATCCGGGAAAATCGAGATTGTTCACAGAAAGCAAGGTAAATTTTTATCTCTCAGAAAGATAGAATCTGTTATGGAAAATGAGAGAGTTACAACTCTTTTTGTAGGGGAAAAATTCTCTGTAGGTGTGGTTCAGATAGCGTCACGTCTTGTGAGAAGGATTAAGGTTTACAAAGAAACAGGAAGTCAGGTGGCAAGAGGCGAGAGGTTCGGCAGAATTACATTCGGCTCTCAGGTTGATGTGATTGTTCCGTTAATAGAAAATATCAAAGTACGTGTCAATCCCGGGCAGTATGTTAAGGCCGGTGAAACCATTATTGCAGAATTCTGAAAAGTAAAAGGACTGTAAAGTGCGGGAAAAATTAAAAATTGTTCTGCTTGCATACAAAGACAATCCGGTTGGTTCTGTGTTTATGTCTGCTTTTATCAAAAGAAAAATACCTGTTTACGGTGTAATTACAGAACAAAGAGCAGGAGGCTCTGCCTGGAAGCGCTTTAAAAACAAGGTGTTAAAGGATGGCTTTTGTGGGGCGCTGAACAGAGTGGTTCAGGTTTATTTGCTCAAAATTAAAAGAAGAAGAATAGTTGATCTTGCAAAAGAGCAGAATGTGCCTGTTTATTTTGTTGATAAATTCAACAGTACGGACTGTGAACTGCTTCTGGATCAACTGAGCCCTGACCTGATTGTAATTGCTTCTGCCCCGATTTTAAAAGAAAAGATATTTTCCAAAGCAACAATAGGTTGCATAAATGCACATCCGGGGTGGCTGCCTGCATACAGAGGCATTGGAGCCAATGCATACGCGCTTTACAATGGCGATCTGCCGGGTGTAACTATTCATCTTGTTGACAGTGGTATTGATACAGGAAA